>NZ_JBEGDB010000170.1:0-17222 GCF_043638955.1 Bradyrhizobium sp. 31Argb
GGCTTCCTCCTAAAAGAAAGCCTTGAATCACGTTCAATCTGATTTGAGAATCCCAAGAGTCCACACGGCCTAGAGCGCGATGAGATCAGGTCGAATTGCATCCGCGATCGCTGCTGGGCTCCCTCTCCCGCTTGCGGGAGAGGGTCGGGGTGAGAGGGTCGGGGTGAGGGTGTCTTCGCGAAAAGAACAGAGATTATCTTTGCGCGGAAAGAGCCCTCACCCGGCGCTACGCGCCGACCTCTCCCGCAGGCGGGAGAGGTGAACGCGTGGACGGGCCGATTCAACCAATCACGCGCTAGGCTTGCCGATTACAGGCCATGGCCCGTCGGAGGCCAAGATCCGAATCGTTGGCCGATTGCCGAAGTTGCATAGGATCGCTTCCCTGCTCCCGATAGAAGAGCACGCGAAGACTGCCGAAAATTCGGAGAAGCGCGCCTGCGTTGCCCATTGACCGACGACCTTGGTGATAATGGCAATCGATGCAGGAGGACGAAGGAGAGCGACATTGACGCAAACGATCATCTCAAGCTGCCGGTCGTTGCCGGGCTCCTACACCCAGTACGCCTTCCGTGTCATGGCCGCAGGATTGATCTTGGCGCTAGCGGCTACGATTGCGCAGGCGCAGACTTCCGGCGATTCCAAGCCGGCGTCGCCATCCACGCTGGAGTTCAACAAGAAATCCACGGCCTCATTGCCATGGTCAGACAATGCGGATTTCGCAAATGCCAAGCGTGGCCTGATCGCGCGATTGCCCGATAGCGGTGTCATCAAGGACAGGAATGGCAGGATTGTTTGGGATCTCTCGAGGTTCACTGGTTTCATCAAGGATGGCGCGGCCGCGCCCGACACCGTCAATCCGAGCCTTTGGCGCATGTCGCAGCTTCTGATGGAAGCTGGCCTCTATGAAGTGGTTCCGGGTGTCTATCAGGTGCGTGGCGCGGACCTGTCGAACCTGACCATCATCGAGGGTGAGCAGGGCATTACGATATACGATCCCTTGATATCGGCCGAAACTGCGCGCGCTGCACTCGACCTTTACTACCAAAATCGGCCGAGAAAGCCGGTCGTGGCCGTGATCTATTCGCATTCCCACGTCGATCACGCCGGCGGCGTGCGGGGCATCGTCGACGAAGCCGACGTGAAGTCGGGCAAGGTCAGGATTTTCGCGCCCGAAGGTTTTCTCGAGAACTTCGTCGCCGAGAACCTGTTTGCAGGCCAGGCCATGGGACGCCGTGCGTCCTATATGTACGGAAACCTGGTTGCGCCCGGACCGCAGGGCCCAGTGACGGCAGGGCTGGGCGTCACGACATCGAGCGGCAGAGTCACGCTGATCGCGCCGACAGATCTGATCACGAAGACCGGCGAGAAGCGGGTCATCGATGGCATTGAGTACGAGTTCCTATTGGCGCCGGGCTCGGAGGCTCCGGCTGAGATGATGTGGTATCTGCCGAAGTTCAAGTTGATCAATACAGCCGAGGATGCCACGCGCACGATGCACAATCTCTATACGCTGCGCGGCGCCAAGACACGGGACGCGCGGCTGTGGCCGATGTACCTGAACCAGGCCCTTCAGATGTGGGGTGATCAGTATGACGTGCAGATCACGATGCACCATTGGCCCACCTGGGGGAATAACGAAATTACGCAGTTGCTAAAGGTGCAGCGCGACACCTACAAATTCATGCACGACCAGACCCTGCACTACGCGAACATGGGTTACACCATGAGGGAGTTGCCGGGCCTCGTGACGTTGCCTCAATCGCTCGCCAATCACTGGGCGAGCCAAGGTTACTACGGCACCCAAAGCCATAACGTGCGTGCCGTCTACAATTTTTATCTGGGATATTTCGACGGCAACCCCGCGACCTTGAACCCGCTGCCACCGGTCGAAGTCGCAGGCAAGTATGTCGCGGCGATGGGTGGACCCGACGCTGTCATGAAGCTCGGACGCGAGGCCTTCGAGAAGGGCGACTATCGATGGGGCGCCGAACTGGTGAACCACCTGGTGTTTGCCCAGCCTGACAATCAGGAGGCGAAGAATCTGCAAGCCGATATCCTGGAACAGATGGGTTATCAGGCGGAATCCGGTCCCTGGCGGGGCTTCTATCTGACAGGCGCCGATGAGCTTCGGCATGGCGTCAAGAAACGGGCGACAGGTAATCCAGCCAGCGCCGACATCGTTGCCAGCATGTCGCCTGAGCTATTGTTCGGTTACATGGGCGTGCAGCTGGATGCCAGGAAGGCGGACGGCAAGACGCTTGCGATCGACTGGATATTCCCTGACATCAATGAGAAGCACGCGCTCTTCCTGGAGAACTCCGTGCTCAACCATTGGCCCGATTACACCAATCCCAAGGCCGATGTCACCGTAACCGTGGATCGTACCACTTTGACCAAGGTATTGACCAAGCAGGTGTCGTTCGAGGACGCGGTCAAGACCGGGCAGGTCAAGTTTGCCGGTAACCAGGCGAAGTTCGGTGAGTTCATGGGCTATCTTGTCGATCTCAACCAATATTTTTGGTTCAACATCGTGACGCCATAACTCGAAAGCGGCTCCGGGAAAGCGCTGGGGTCGCCATCTCCCAGGACAGATTTTCCGATTAGTGCGCGACGCCATCTGGTTTGCGCGACACCCGCCCGCAGAGTCGGATAGAGGGAGAAAATGCAGGGCAACTAACCAGCGCAACTCAAGGCCTTCTGCTGGGTGCAACGAACGGGTTGGATTCCGGACTTTGTCGAAGATTCTTATCGAAACACACATCAAGACGTTCAAGCGCTGCCGCGCTTCCATCTAGCGGCAGACGAAAAGTCATCCCTTCGCCTCGAACTTCGAGAACGTTGGCGATTCGCAATCGTTCGTTAAACGGTGCGTCGGCTAGCGCGATCGTCACTGATTTCGATTCCGCCAGGGCCTTTGCGTCGACCGAGCGCGAACCAGCAGACAGACGAACGGAATAAGCTTTACCCCGTTCAAGCCTCCATTTGGGCGAATCGAGAGATAGCAGAAGGCCTTCCTGGTTGCGTACGAACATGATGCCTAGACCCTCGCTGGATCGCGTCATGGTGCAGTTCTCAAACTTATCGGCTTTATATGTTGTCGCTATCGTCCAAGGGCCGACGGCAAGCGTCTGGATGTCGAGCGGCTGTTGGGCGAGTGCTGGCTTTGCGAGGATTGCAAGACAGGCAAACGCAATGATCGCTCGCATCGTCACCTCCATGAACGGTTGTGAAAATCTGAGACAAAATGCAGCCCGCGGGAAAGATTAACGCGATCCGGGTTCAACAGTTCCGGATTGCAGTTTCTCTTCATTTTTGACAAGTTCCCCCGCTTGCGCGCTGGGAGATCGTCTGCTTTGTGAAAATCTGATAGATTCGTGATCTCTGGATTAAGATCTTGAGTTCGATGACTGAAGACGAGCCCATCGACGAGATTTCAATGATCGAAGCTCGGCTTGAGCAGCTTGCCGAAGTCGCCGAGCGATGCAGAAAGATCATTTTGGTTTCGAAGGTTGCAATCGCAGGCGGTATCGCATTGCTGATCGCCATGGTGGTCGGCCTGTTCGGGCTTAATCAAGTCGCTGCCATTGGATCGATAGCCCAGGTATTGGGCGGAATCGTATCGCTCGGATCGAATGTCAGTACGTTGCAACAGACGTCGGCCGCCATCAGCGCCGCGGAGTTGGCCCGTTCTGAGCTGATCGACAGGATCGATCTCAAACTGATCGGTGAGAGCACACCAAGCTGACTTGTGCGACCGCACGAGATGGGTCGGCAGGCCGTGCTGTGGGGGACGCAGAATTCGTGCTGAGAAACGTTAGCTCTTCTGCGTATAGAGCAGCGGCACCGCGGAATCCACGACCACCTCGACCAGGCTCGTGCCGTCATGCGAAAGCCCGAGTTTCAGCGCAGCCGGAAGCTCCGCGGCTTTCGTCACGCGCACCGCGTGGCAGCCCATGCCTTCGGCGATCCTGACGAAATCGATATCGGGCAATTCAAGCCCCGGCACGTTGCGCACCTGCATCACCTGGCTGAACGAGCGCATCGCGCCGTAGCCTGAATTGTTGATCACCACCACAGTCATCGGCAGCTTGCGCTGCGCCGCGGTCCATAGTGCCTGGATCGAATACATCGCCGAGCCGTCGCCGATCAGGCAGACGACGCGACAATTGGTGCGGCCGAGCGCCATGCCGACCGCGGCCGGCAGGCTGTAGCCGAGGCCGCCGCTCGCCATGGTGTAGAAACTGTCCTGCCCGCGCATCGGCATGAACTTCTGCATCGCTAGGCGATGCGACGGAGCCTCTTCCACCAGCACGTCATTCGGTCCCATCGTGGCGACAAGCGAATGCATCAGGTACTCGGCGGCAATCGGATCGCTCGCCGCGGGCACGGGCGGCAGCGTGCGGCCCGTGGGCACGGCGCGCCCGGTCTCGGGCAACAGTTCGAGCAGCATCGCGAGCGACGGCTTCACCGTGCCGATGATGCTGTTGCCGGCCGGCGTGAACGAAGCCGCGTTTGCATCGTCGGTGATCTGGAACAGCGTGGTCGCGCCATCGAAGATCGCGGCGTGGCCCTCGACATGGAAGGTGAACACCGGCGCGCCGATCACGACCACGAGGTCGTGCCCGCGCAGCGCCTCCGACAATTGACCGGGGGAAGCGTGCAGGAAGCCGGCGAATTGCGGATGCCGCTCAGGGAACGAGCAGCGCGCCGAGAACGGGCTCGCCCACACCAGGGCTTTCGTCTTCTCCGCGACCTCAACCATGAGATCGACGGCCTGCGCGCGGTCGACGGCGGGGCCGACCACGAGGGCAGGGCGCTTGCTCTCGGCGAGCGCCGCGACCAGCGCTTTCATCGCCGCCAGATCAGGCCCGATCTCGCGGCTGATCTGGCGCGCCTCGACCGGCTGCGTCGGCCGGTTCCAGTCGTCGACCGGCACTGAGACAAAAGTCGGCCCGCAGGGCGGCTGCATCGCGATGTAGTAGGCGCGCGCGATCGCGCCGGGCACGTCCTCAGGCCGCGCCGGCTCGACGGCCCATTTCACATAAGGCTGTGGGAATTCGGTGGCGCGTTCGGCGTAGAGGAATGGCTGCAATGGCAGGATCGAGCGCGCCTGCTGGCCCGCCGTGATCACAAGCGGCGTCTGGTTGCGGTAGGCATTGAAGACATTGCCGAGCGCATGCCCGACGCCGGCTGCCGAATGCAGGTTGACGAAGCCGGCGTTCCGCGTCGCCTGGGCATAGCCGTCGGCCATGCCGACGACGGAGGATTCCTGCAGTCCCAGCACATAGTCGATGTCGTCGGGCCAGTCGCTCAGGAACGGCAATTCGGTCGAGCCGGGATTGCCGAACACTTTTTTGATGCCGAAGGCGCGTAGCAAACCGAACGTCGCGTCCTTGACCGTGACGGCTTTGCTGTTGGTGGCGGCAGGCTTGCGGGACGACATCAGGCGATTCTCCCAACTTTATTGTTTTACTCCGTCATTGCGAGCGCAGCGAAGCAATCCATCTATCCGCGCGTGGAGGCATGGATTGCTTCGCGGCGCTCGCAATGACGGCTTTCTACCACGTCGCCATGCCCTTCATCGTCGGCTGTCCTTCGGCATTCGCCGTCCACAGTTCCAGGCCTTCGCCATTCTCATTGGCATTGACCGAGAACTCGCTGCCTTCGAACAGCGGCTGCACGCCGCGATAGACGAACTTCTTCGGCGGCTTTCCGCCATGAAGCTTTGCCGCCAGCTCGATGATGAACGCGGCCTGCAGCGGTCCGTGGAAGATCAGGCCCGGATAGCCCTCGACCTTGGTGACGTAGTCGCGATCGTAATGGATGCGGTGGCCGTTGAAGGTCAGTGCCGAATAGCGGAACAGAAGCACCGGATCGGCCATGTGGCTCTCGCGGTGCTTTGCGACCGGCGGCGAGGGCGGAGCCTTCGCTGATACGGCCGATGGCGTGTTCGTCATCTCGCGATAGACGATGTCCTGCCGCTCGCGGATCGCGAGCCCGCGCTGGGTCGTCACTTCGTGCTGGACGGAGACGAAGCACAGCGTGCCGGTCGAGCCGCTCTTCAAGCTCACGTCGGAGATGCGCGACGTGCGCTTCGGCTCGTCGCCGACGCGCAGCGTGTCGAGGAATTCGAGCTCGCCGCCGGCCCACATCCGGCGCGGCAGCGGCACCGGCGGCAGGAAACCGCCGCGGGTCGGGTGGCCGTCGGGGCCGAGCTGCGACATCGGAAACACCGGCTGCGCCAGGCACCAATGCACCGTGAACGGCGCGGCATCGCCCGTCTTCGGCTCGCCGATCTCCTGGAACAGCGTCGCGCGCAGGCCTTTCACGAGTTGCGCACTAACGATGTCGGAAGCCTCAGTGGTGCGGTCGATCCATTGCCGCAGATGCTCGAGGTCGAGTTGTTCGCTCATGACGATTTGGCCCGGGCAGGAGAGGATGTTGCGGCGTTGGTCTGCTCGCCGATCGCCGGCACCGCGCCGTAGTGGCGCGGTTCGCCGACGACAATCGCAGCCGGCGCCGGATAGGCGACGCGGCCATTCGGCGTGTCGACCTCGATCCGGCGCAGATGTGGATGCTGCGCGAGATCGGCCATGGTGTTGACCTCGGCGAAAGCGATGTCGGCATCCGCCAATTTCTGCAGCAGCTCGTCGCGCGTCAGTTTCGCGAAGGCATCACCGACGGTCTTATCGGTCAGCGCGCGGTTGCGCACGCGCTCGACCATGTTGGCAAAGCGCGGATCGTCTGGCAGCTCCGGCTGGCCCAGCACCTCGGCGCACAGCTTCTTCCATTCCCGCTCGCTCTGGATCGAGATCAGGATCTCCTTGCCATCCCTGGAGCGGAATACGCCGTAAGGCGCGATCGAGGGATGGGCGAGGCCCATGCGTCTCGGCGCCTTGCCGTCCTCGGCATTGAGCAGCGGCACCGTCAGCCAGTCCGCCATCACGTCGAACATGGAGATGCGGATGTCGGCGCCTTTGCCAGTGCGCCCGCGCGCAATCAGCGCCTCCAGGATCGCCGCATGCGCGGTCGCGCCGGTCGCAACGTCGACGATCGACATGCCAACGCGCGAGGCGCCCTCCGGCCCGCCGGTGATCGAGGCCAATCCACTTTCGGCCTGGATCAGCAGGTCATAGGCTTTGCGATTGGCATACGGCCCTTCGTCGCCATAGCCGGTGATGGTGCAGCAGATCAGCTTCGGATAATCCTTGCGCAGCCGCGCGAGCGTGAAGCCGAGCTTGTCCATCGAGCCCGGCTTCAAATTCTGCAACAGCACGTCCGCGCCCGCGATCAGTCCTTCCAGCGAGCTGCGGCCTTCCTTGGTCGCAAGATCGACCACCACCGAATCCTTGCCGCGGTTGAGCCAGACGAAATAGCTGCTCTGGCCCTTGGCGGCGGCGTCATAGCCGCGGGCGAAATCGCCCTCGGGGCGTTCGATCTTGATCACATGCGCGCCGGCGTCGGCCAGGCGCGACGAGCAGAACGGCGCGGCTACCGCCTGCTCCACGGCGATGACGGTCAGTCCCTCGAGCGGCAGCATGCATCTCACCTCAATAGGAGCGGGGCATGCCGAGCACGTGCTCGGCGACAAAGGACAGGATCAGATTGGTCGAGATCGGCGCCACCTGGTACAGCCGCGTCTCGCGGAACTTGCGCTCGACGTCGTATTCCTCGGCAAAGCCGAAGCCGCCATGGGTCTGCACGCAGGCATTGGCCGCTTCCCAGGACGCATCCGCCGCCAGCATCTTCGCCATGTTGGCTTCCGCGCCGCAATCGAGCCCGGCCTCGTATTTGCGGGTAGCTTCCTTCACCATCAGTTCGGCCGCGCGCATCGAGGCATAGGCCTTTGCGATCGGGAACTGGATGCCTTGATTCTGGCCGATCGGCCGGCCGAACACGGCGCGTTCCTTGGCGTAGTTGGTCGCCTTGGCGATGAACCATTTGGCGTCGCCGATGCATTCGGCCGCGATCAGGATGCGCTCGGCATTCATGCCGGAGAGGATGTAGCGGAAACCCTTGCCTTCGTCGCCGATCAGGTTTTCCGCCGGCACCCGCATGTCCGTGAAGAAAACTTCCGTCGTCGCGTGGTTCATCATGGTTCTGATCGGGCGGATCTCCAGACCCTTGCCCTTGACCTCGCGCATGTCGACGATGAACACCGACAGCCCGTCAGTGCGCTTCTTGGCGTGCTCCTTCGGCGTCGTGCGCGCGAGCAGGATCATCAGGTCGGAATGCTCGGCGCGGCTGGTCCAGATCTTCTGGCCGTTGACGACGTAGTGGTCGCCATCACGCTTTGCAAAAGTCTTCAGCGACGACGTATCGGTGCCGCTGGTCGGCTCGGTCACGCCAAAGGCCTGCAGCCGCGATTCGCCGCTCGCGACCTTCGGCAGATATTTCGCCTTCTGCTCGGCATTGCCGTGTCGCAACACCGTGCCCATCGTGTACATCTGCGCGTGGCAGCCGCCGCCATTGCACCCCGCGCGCTGGATCTCCTCCAGGATCGCGGCCGCCGCGGAAAGCTTCAGTCCCGCGCCGCCATATTCCTCGGGGATCAGGACCGAGAGGTAGCCGGCCTCGGTCAACGCATCGACGAATTCCTTCGGATACGCCATCTGCCGATCGAGCTTGCGCCAGTATTCGCCGGGAAACTGCGCGCAGAGTTTTGCCACCGCATCGCGGATGTCGGAATAGTCGTCATGTTGTTCTTGTGCGGTCATCGGAAATCACCGGCGCGTTCGTTTAAGGGATGGTGGATGTGAAAGGCGCGGCGGACCATTGTGGCGCCAGCGTAAACTCCCTATGCTCTTTTGTTATAGCGTATGAAGTAGCATTCCAAGATTGGCAAGCATGGATTTCCGCCAGCTTAGGACGTTTACCTGCGTCGCGGAACTCGGGAGCCTGAGCAAGGCCTCCGACACGCTGCGCATAGCTCAGCCGGCGCTGAGCCGGCAGATCAAGCTGCTCGAGCATGAGCTGCGCACCGAGCTGTTCACGCGGAACGGCCGCGGCATGGTGCTGACCGATGCCGGGCGCCTTTTGCTCGCGCGCACCTCCGGCATCGTCCGCCAGGTCGACCAGATCCGCGACGACATCCAGTCGGCGCAGGGCCCGCCCTCGGGCCGCGTGGTGCTCGGCCTGGTGCCGACGGTGAGCTGCGTGCTCTCGGCGCGCTTCGCCCGCCGCTGCGTGGAAAATTTCCCTGATATCTCGCTGCGGATCGTCGAGAGCTATAGCGGCCACCTGATCGAATGGCTGCACCGCGGCGAGATGGATCTTTCGATCATCTACGGCCGCACCGCGGATCTGCATCTTGCGGCGCAGCCGCTCGGCCGCGACCAGATCGTCGCCGTCGGCCCTCGCGGCTGCGGCCTGTCGCGCAAGAAGCAGGTCGAGATCGGCTGGCTGCTCCGCCAGCGCCTGGTGCTGCCCAGTCATTCGCATGGGCTCCGCGCCCTGATCGAGCACGCCGCGGCGTTGAAGAAGATCAAGCTCGACGTCCAGCTCGAGGCGGATTCGTTCCGCGTGCTCACCAGCCTGGTCGAGGAGGGACTCGGTTTCGCGCTGTTGCCGCCGTCGTCGGTGCGGAGCGAAGTCGCCGATGGCCGGCTGGAAACCGCGGCGATCGCAAAGCCGCTGTCGCGCGAGCTGATCATTGCCTCTCCGATCGATCGTCCGGCCTCGATCGCGACCACCGCCGTCACCGCGCTGTTGCGCGAGGAGGTCGCCGCCTGCCGCAAGGAAGGCCTCTGGGACATCAGGCTGACGTAACGCCGTTGCGGTGCGCGCCAACCGCGGGAGACTTAGGACAAGCCCGCGCGACCTTCCCTTCGCATCTGGCTCACCCTGTCATGCCGGGTTTTTATAGCGGCGGGGCGGCACCCGTAGCCCGGATGGAGCGAAGCGCAATCCGGGGCGCTTTTTCCGCGGACAGAATGATCCCGGATTACGCTTCGCTCCATCCGGGCTACACGCTATACGGCGTCACCCCGGAATCCGCACCGGCAGGGTCTCGTAGCCCTTGATGAAGCTGGAATAGATCCGCCTGACATCACCGACCACCTCGATGCGGTCGAAGCGCTTCAGCATCTCCTGCCAGACGATCTTCAATTGCAGCTCCGCGAGCCGCATGCCGACGCAGCGGTGGATGCCGAAGCCGAACGACAGATGCGTGCGCGGCCGCGGCCGGTCGATGATGAACTCGTTGGGGCGGTCGATCACCTCTTCGTCGCGGTTGCCCGAGACGTACCACATCACGACGCGATCGCCCTTTTTGATCGTCTTGCCGCCGAGCTCGGTATCTTCAAGCGCGGTGCGCCGCATATGGGCGAGCGGCGTCTGCCAGCGGATCACTTCCGGCACCATCGAGTCGATCAATTCAGGATTTTCCCTGAGCTTCCTGTACTGCTCCGGATTCTCGTTCAATGCCAGCACCGAGCCGGTCATGGTGTTGCGCGTGGTGTCGTTGCCGCCGACGATGAGCAGGATGAGGTTGCCCATGAGGTTGTCGGGGTCCATATGCCGCGTCGCATCGCTATGCGCCATCATCGACAACAGATCGTTGCGCGGCGCCGCATTGACCCGCTCGTTCCAGAGCTTGGCGAAATAGGCGTAGCATTCGTCCATCTCCTTCCGCCGCTGCTCCGGCGAATCCACGATGCCGCTCTTGGGCAGCGCGGTGGCGACGTCGGACCAGCGCGTCAGCTTGCGCCGCTCTTCCCAGGGGAAGTCGAACAGCGTCGCCAGCATCTGCGTGGTCAATTCGATCGAGACGCGGTCGACAAAGTTGAAGGTCTCGTTGCGCGGCAGGCCGTCCAGCACCTTCTGCGAACGCTCGCGGATCAGCTTGGCAAGCTCGTCCAGGTGCGTCGGCGTGAACATCGGCGACACCGTCTTGCGCTGCGCCGAGTGTTTCGGCTGGTCCATCGCGATGAAGCTCGGCCAGTCGTAGCCGACCGGCATGTCGCGGATGCCGATGCCGCCCAGGCTCGCATCGGAGGAGAAGATACCGTGGCTGGTGTCGACATGCATGATGTCGTTGTATTTGGTGACCGACCAATAGGGCTCGATCGGCGCGTTGGTGCAGTAATGCACCGGCTCTTCCTTGCGCAGCCGCTCGAACCACGGCTGCCACGTGTCGTTCTGGAACAGCCTTGGCGCGCCCGGGTGGAAGTTCTTCAGCGGCGTCGAATAGGCCTCCTCGCGCGCCAGGCGCATCAACTCGTTTCTGTCGACCCTGACTGAAGTCTGCACGTTCATTGTCTCAACTCCCAAAAGCGCTAGCTCGCGATGCGGACCGGCAGCGTCTCATATCCCTTGATGAAGCTCGAATACACGCGCTTCGGCTCCTCCACCACCTCGATCGTATCGAAGCGCTTCAGGATCTCTTCCCAGATGATCTTCAACTGCAATTCGGCAAGTCTGAGGCCGACGCAGCGATGGATGCCGAACCCGAATGAAATGTGAGTGCGGGGACGGGCGCGGTCAATGATGAACTCATAGGGACGCTCGATCACATCTTCGTCGCGGTTGCCCGAGACGTACCACATCACGACCTTGTCACCCTTCCGGATCTGCTTGCCATGGAACTCGATGTCGGCAAGCGCGGTGCGCCGCATATGCGCCAGCGGCGTCTGCCAGCGGATCACCTCCGGCACGAAACTGTCGATCAAGTCGGGATTCTGCTTCAGCTTGCGATACTGGTCCGGATTCCGGTTCAGCGCATAGATGCTGCCGGAGAGCGTGTTGCGCGTGGTGTCGTTGCCGCCGACGATCAAGAGGATCAGATTGCCGAGGAAGTTCTTCGGATCCATGTCGCGGGTCGCCGGGCTGTGCGCCATCATCGAGAGCAGGTCGCTCTTCGGCGGCTGGTCGATCCGTTCCTTCCACAGCCGCGAGAAATAGCTGGCGCATTCCATCAGCTCGGCCTGCCGCTCGTCCTCGGTCGCGACCAGCCCGCCGGCGCCCGGGAGCGTGGTGGCGACGTCGGACCAGCGCGTCAGCTTGCGGCGGTCCTCCCAGGGGAAATCGAACAGCACGGCCAGCATCTGGGTGGTCAATTCGATCGAGACCTTGTCGACCCAGTCGAACACGTCGCCGCGCGGCAGATTGTCGAGGCATTCGGTCGAGCGCTTGCGGATGTTGATCGCGAGCTCGTCGAGATGGGTCGGCGTGAACATCGGCGCCACGGTCCGCCGTTGCGCCGAGTGCCGCGGCTGGTCCATCGCGATGAAGCTCTCGCGGCGCAAATCGGGGGCGATGTCGCGGATGGTGATGCCGCCGAGCGAGGCGGCCGAGGAGAACACCGAATGGTTGGTCTCGATCTCCACGATGTCGTTATATTTGGTCACCGACCAATAGGGCCCGAACAGGCTGTCCCGGCAATAGTGCACCGGCTCCTCCCGGCGTAGCCGGTCGAAATAGGGCCAGAACGAATCGCTGCGGAACAGTTCGGGGTCGCTGGGATCGAATTGATCCAGCGGGATCGAATAGGCCCGCTCGCGGGCGGCCTCCTGGGTTTCGTTCTTGAGGCGATCGACCGTCCCGTGCATGGCGTATCTCCTTGGATCGTCCCGGTCCGGTTGTTCCGCCGGGCGCATTTTCCGGGAATTACAACCCGTCACGCCGCGCAGGGCAAGGGCGAGTTTGGCACATTTGGCCGCATCGGCTTCCACCTCGACCGGCCTGCGGCGGCCGCAATTCCGGCTCGCTCCGCGAATTCATCTCTACCAGCCCCGTCATTCCGGGGCGTCCGAAGGACGAGCCCGGAATCCATTCAGCCGCATATGCGGGCCGAGAAATGGATTCCGGGCTCGACGCGGAGCCTGTCATCGGGCCGCGCTTCGCGCGGACCCGGTGGCGTCGCCCCGGAATGACGGCGGTGCGGGGAGCGGAAGAAGAAACCTCCCTCGTGACAAGCTCTTCGGCAGCGAATAAGCCTAGGGCAACAAGCCATTCTGGAGGCCGCCCACCATGATTCCCAACACGCAACGGATGTTCAATTTCGACCTGGGCGAGACCGCGGATGCGATCCGCGAGACCGTGTGCGATTTCGCGAGCAACGAGATCGCCCCACGCGCCGCCGAGATCGACCGCACCAACCAGTTCCCGCGCGACCTCTGGCCGAAGATCGGCGCGCTTGGCCTGCACGGCATCACGGTCGAGGAGGAGTATGGCGGCTCTGGTCTCGGCTATCTCGAGCACTGCGTCGCGGTGGAGGAGATCTCGCGCGCGTCCGCTTCCGTCGGCCTGTCCTACGGCGCCCATTCCAACCTCTGCGTCAACCAGATCCGCCGCAACGGCAACGAGGCGCAGAAGCGGAAATATCTGCCCAAGCTGATCTCCGGCGAGCATGTCGGCTCGCTCGCGATGTCGGAGCCGAGCGCCGGAAGCGACGTGGTCTCGATGAAGACCCGCGCCGAGAAGAAGGGCGACCGCTTCGTACTCAACGGCAACAAGATGTGGATCACCAACGGCCCCGTCGCCGACACGCTGGTGGTCTATGCCAAGACCGATCCGAGCGGCGGCCCCCGCGGCATCACCGCCTTCATCATTGAAAAAGGTATGAAAGGATTCTCTACCGCGCAAAAACTCGACAAGCTCGGGATGCGCGGCTCCGACACCTGCGAGCTCGTGTTCGAGGATTGCGAAGTGCCCGAGGAGAATGTGCTCAGCGAGGTCGGCCGCGGCGTCAACGTGCTGATGAGCGGCCTCGACTATGAGCGCGCGGTGCTGGCGGCGGGCCCGATCGGCATCATGCAGGCCTGCATGGATGTGGTGATGCCCTATGTGCACGAGCGCAAGCAGTTCGGCCAGCCGATCGGCACCTTCCAGCTCGTGCAGGGCAAGGTCGCCGACATCTACACCACGATGAATGCCTCGCGCGCCTATGTCTATGCGGTGGCGAAAGCCTGCGACCGCGGCGAGACCACGCGCGAGGACGCCGCCGGTGCGATCCTCTACGCCGCCGAGAAGGCGACGCAATGCGCGCTCGACGCCATCCAGCTTCTCGGCGGCAATGGCTACATCAACGACTATCCGACCGGCCGCCTGCTGCGCGACGCCAAGCTCTACGAGATCGGCGCCGGCACCAGCGAAATCCGCCGCATGCTGATCGGCCGCGAACTGTTCGAAAAGACCGCGTAGCGCTTTCTTTCTCCCTCTCCCCGCTCTTCGCGGGGCCGAGACGAGCGAAGCTCGCTCTGAGAGGGCTGGGGTGAGGGGCTCTCTCCGCGAACACGGTGATGGATGCGTGGGCGGAGAGAGCCCCTCACCCGAAATCAAGCTGCGCTTGATTTCGACCTCTCCCCGCGAAGAGCGGGGCGAGGTAAGACCTTGCTCCCCAGCCGCGTAGCCCGGGTGGAGCGAAGCGCAACCCGGGTCTGTATCCACGATTACAGAGGCCCCGGGTTACGCTCCGCTCCAGCCGGGCTACGGCGCTGTCGCCACACATCACCCCTCGTCATTCCGGGGCGCGCCTCTTGGCGCGAGCCCGGAATCCATTTCTCCGCCTGCACAAGTGGTGAAATGGATTCTCTGATGTGCAATTGCACATCATAGTTCGACGCTTTGCGTCGCCCCGGAATGACAGCACGGGATACCTCTATTATCTGCGCGGCAAGCGAATCGCTTCGCGCTCGACTCCCCCGTGAAATCTCGATCACACTTCCTTTGATAAATATGTGGTTCTGTGCGATCCGCAGACACCGCCTGGAGTTGATCCCCGTGCACGAGATGAGCTGGACCCCGATTGGGCCCCCGCAACCGCCGCCTCCGTCTGTTCCGCCGCGGATGCCGGTGGCCTTCACGGGCAGCCGCCGCGAATTCTTCGAGCTGGTCAAGCGCGGCGCCGGGCTCGAATTCGTCACGCTCGGCTTTTACCGGTTCTGGCTGGCGACCGACATGCGCCGTCATCTCTGGTCGAACACCGAGATCGACGGCGACGCCGCCGAATATACCGGCCGCGGCAAGGAGCTTCTGATCGGCTTTCTGGTCGCACTCGCGATCCTGGTGCCTGTTTACCTTGCTTATTTCCTGGTTGGCCTCGAGGCCGAGCGCGCCCAGGCTTTCGCCAGCCTTCCGCTGGTGGCGTTCTTCTATCTGTTCGGCCAGTTCGCGATCTTTCGCGCGCGCCGCTACCGCCTGACGCGGACGGTGTGGCGCGGCGTGCGCTTCTGGATGAGCGGCTCCGGCTGGGCCTATGCCGGGCTCTCGGCGCTGTGGGGACTCGTGGTGATCGTCACCCTCGGTCTCGCCCTGCCGTGGCGCGCCGCAGCGCTCGAGCGCTACAAGATGCGCCATTCCTACTATGGCGACCTGCAAGGCAGTTTCGAGGGGCGCGGCTGGGAGTTCTTCAAGCGCGGCTGGTGGCTCTGGCTGCTGGTGCCGGTGGCAGTCTACATCGTGCCGCTCGCGCCCTTCATCTACGGCGCCTACAAAGCGGTCGAATGGCGATGGTGGCTGTCCGGCATCCGCTTCGGCGGCGTGCGGCTGGAATCGACGCTGAAGCGCGGCGCGCTGATCGGGCTCTATTGGAAAGTGATCGGGTGGATCGTCGTGCTCGGCCTCGTCTTCGCGGCCTGGCTCGCGCTCTCGGCGGTGCTGGTCGCCAGCATGAGCGCAACGCCGCTCAAGGAACTCTTCGCGAGCCAGGAATTTGCCAGGAGCATTCCGTTCCTGGTGTTCCTTGGTCTTGGCTATCTCCTGTTCGCGCTGGCTATCAATGTCGTGATCCGCGTCTATCTGATGCGCGATCTCTGGGTGAAGGTGCTGGGGTCGACGATCGTCCATGGCATCGAGGCTGCGGCCAATGTCTCCGCGCGAGGCGAGCTCGCCAACGCGCTCGGCGAGGGCTTCGCCGACGGTCTCGACGTCGGGGGTCTTTGACCCATGAGCGGGGTGATGGATAGCGGAGCGAACACCGCCTTCTATTTCGATGGCACGTCGAGCAAGCGGCGCACGGTCGTGCTGCACCTCGGCGAGACGCTTGAGATCGAGGAGGACGGACAGCGGATCGCCGCCTGGCCTTATGCCGATATCCGCCGCGCCGACAGTCCGTCCGGCAAGCTGCGGCTCGCCTGCATCTCCGCGGCCGCGCTGGCGCGGCTCGAAATCCGCGACGCCGCGCTCGCGGCCGAGCTCGTCGCGCGCTGCGAAAAGCTTGACGAGCATATGCTCGGCGGCCGCGGCGTTGCGACCATTGTCGGCTGGTCGCTGGCGGCGACCGTGTCGATCATCCTGGTCGTGCTGTTCGGCGTGCCGCTTGCGGCCGATCGGCTGGCGGCGCTGGTGCCAGCCTCGTTCGAGCGGCGGCTCGGCGAAGTCGCCGACAGCCAGGTGAAGATGGTGTTCGACGGCAAGCCGTGCGACAACCCCGCCGGCCAGCGCGCGTTTGAAAAACTCGTCAACACGCTGCGCGAATCCGCCGGCATGGATACCTCGGTGCAATCGGGCGTGTTCTCGACCCCGATCCCGAACGCCTTCGCGCTGCCGGGCGGCAGGGTCTATGTCCTGGATGGGCTGCTCGCGAAAGCCGAAAATGTCGATGAGCTCGCGGGTATCCTCGCCCACGAGCTCGGCCATCTCCGGCACCGCGACGGCCTGCGCGGCATGATCCACAACGGCGGCACCTCGTTCCTGATGGGCCTCTTGTTCGGCGACATCACCGGCTCCGGCGCTATGATCTTCGCCTCGCGGACGCTGGTGAACGCGTCGCATTCCCGCGAAGCCGAGCAGAACGCCGACAGCTTCGCGATCGAGACCATGCACCGGCTCGGCCGGCCGACCAAGCCGATGGGCGAATTGATGTTCCGCATCACCGGCAAGGAGGGCGACAGGGCCCTGTCGCTGATCGCAAGCCACCCCATGACCGAAGACCGCCTCGCCCGCATGACCCGCGAAAACCGCCCCGCCAGCGGCCCGCCATTGTTGACCGCAGAAGAGTGGCGCTCGCTGAAGTCGATCTGCCACGCCGGCACCAGGCTGTAGACGCCGTTCGCCAACCACGACCACCACTGTCATTCCGGGGCGCGCGTAGCGCGAACCCGGAATCCATTTCGCCGCGTGTTCTGCGGCTGGATGGATTCCGGGCTCGATGCTTCGCATCGCCCCGGAATGACAGCGTGTGTTGGAGTACGAGCTGCGACAAAACAACCCGACGGGCAAATCAGCAGAAACGTGTCCATCCCTCACGCGAAAAATAATCCGCTTTCGCCGTCGGGCAAATC
>NZ_JBEGDB010000171.1:0-17023 GCF_043638955.1 Bradyrhizobium sp. 31Argb
ACGCGGACTTCTCTTGCTTCGGGAATCATCCCGATCTTGAATCACGACTCACGTTCTATGAAAAGTGGGTACTAGGCGCGCAAGAAGTGGCGCATCCAGATCAAGCGCCTGTGAGCCGAGTGTCGCGGTCGCGACACGCTGTCCGGCCTAGGACAGGCGGGAGACGGAAAATAGCCGAGATAAATCAAGGCTCGACGTTTGGCACGAGCCTTGAAGGAAAGCCGTCGCGCATCGCCTGCCAAGGAATCGGAGTTTATGGCTTACAAGATAATCGCCTCCCAGTGCACCGTCTGCGGCGCATGTGAGTTCGAATGCCCGAACGCAGCAATCAGCCTCAAGAACGACATATATGTAATTGATCCGAAGAAGTGCACCCAATGCGAGGATCAGTGCGACACGCCGCAATGCGCCGTTATCTGCCCGGTGCCCGGCACGTGCGTGCAGGCATAAGGAGCGACCGATGAGCGGGTCCGCTGCGCGCAGCAAGGTTGAAGCGCGATCGGTGGCCGCCTTTCTGATGGGCGGCCTCGCTGGCCCCGAGCTGCGGGTGACTTACGCGATCGCGTATGCGGCGAAGGGCGCGCGCCGCGGCCGTCGTCGGGCATGGCCGGAGTCCTTGCGCGAGCGGCGGAGCGGGCAATGGTAGCCGTACAAGAGACGGTCGAGCGCGTCAGGCGCATCGACGTCGATCAGTATCGATATGGGTTCGAGACGCTTATCGAATCCGAAAAGGCCCCCAAGGGGCTCTCGGAAGATATCGTCCGCTTCATCTCAGAGAAAAAGAACGAGCCGGCCTGGATGCTGGAATGGCGCCTGGAGGCGTACCGCCGCTGGCTGACCATGACCGAGCCGACCTGGGCGCGCGTCAACTATCCCAAGATCGACTACCAGGACCTCTACTATTACGCGGCGCCGAAGCCGAAGAAGACGCTGTCATCGATCGACGAGATCGATCCCGAGATTCTCAAGACCTATGAGAAGCTCGGCATTCCCTTGCGGGAAGTCGCGATCCTCGAGGGCGTCGAGCCGCCTCCGGGCGGAGAGCCTTCGGAACAGCGGAAGATCGCGGTCGACGCCATCTTCGATTCGGTGTCGGTTGCGACCACCTTCCAGAAGGAATTGAAGAAGGCCGGCGTGATCTTCATGCCGATCTCGGAAGCGATCCGCGAGCATCCTGAGCTGGTGCGCAAATATCTCGGCAGCGTGGTGCCGACGTCGGATAACTTCTTCGCCACCTTGAACTCGGCGGTGTTCTCCGACGGCTCGTTCGTCTACGTGCCGCCGGGCGTGCGCTGCCCGATGGAATTGTCGACCTATTTCCGCATCAACGAGCGCAACACCGGCCAGTTCGAGCGCACGCTGATCATCGCCGACAAGGGCTCGTATGTCTCTTACCTCGAAGGCTGCACCGCGCCGCAGCGCGACGAGAATCAATTGCACGCTGCCGTGGTGGAACTGGTCGCGCTCGATGACGCCGAGATCAAATATTCGACGGTGCAGAACTGGTATCCCGGCAACTCGGAAGGCAAGGGCGGCATCTACAACTTCGTCACCAAGCGTGGCGATTGCCGTGGCGACCACTCGAAGATTTCCTGGACCCAGGTCGAGACCGGTTCCGCCATTACCTGGAAATATCCGAGCTGTATCCTGCGCGGCGACAATTCGCGCGGCGAGTTCTACTCGATCGCGATCTCGAACGGTTACCAGCAGGTCGACTCGGGCACCAAGATGATCCATCTCGGCAAGAACACCTCGAGCCGGATCATCTCCAAGGGCATCGCCGCCGGCAAGTCGCAGAACACCTATCGCGGCCTCGTCACCGCGCACCGCAAAGCCACCGGCGCGCGCAACTACACCGCCTGCGACTCGCTTTTGATCGGCGACAAATGCGGCGCGCACACCGTGCCTTACGTCGAGGCGAAGAACTCGTCGGCGACGTTCGAGCACGAGGCGACGACCTCGAAGATCTCCGAGGATGTCCTGTGCTACTGCGTGCAGCGCGGACTGAGCCAGGAGGAAGCGGTCGGCCTCGTCGTCAACGGCTTCGTCAAGGACGTGCTGCAGCAGCTCCCGATGGAGTTCGCGGTCGAGGCGCAGAAGCTGATCTCGATCTCGCTCGAAGGTTCGGTTGGATAATCCTCATCCCTGGCGGGCCTGCCGTAGCGGCGCCTTGAGGATGCTACCCTAGGAAAACTGTAATGGCATTGCTTGAAGTGAAAGATCTCCAGGTTCGTGTCGAGGATCGCGAAATCCTCCACGGCCTGTCGTTGAGCGTGAATCCGGGCGAGGTCCACGCGATCATGGGGCCGAACGGCTCCGGCAAATCGACGCTCTCGCACGTCATCGCCGGCAAGCCCGGCTATGAGGTCACGGGCGGACAGATCCTGTTCCGCGGCGAGGACCTCTTGGAGATGGCGCCGGACGAGCGCGCCGCCAAGGGCGTGTTTCTGGCGTTCCAGTATCCGGTCGAAATCCCCGGGGTCGCCACCATGAACTTCCTGCGCACCGCGCTGAATGCGCAGCGCAAGGCGCGCGGCGAGAGCGAATATTCGACGCCGGACTTCCTGAAGAAGGTCCGCGAGGTCGCAAAGTCGCTCAACATCCCGCAGGACATGCTCAAGCGCGGTGTCAATGTCGGCTTCTCCGGCGGCGAAAAGAAGCGCAACGAGATCCTGCAGATGGCGCTGTTCGAGCCGAGCCTCTGCATCCTCGATGAAATGGACTCAGGTCTCGACATCGACGCGCTGAGGATCGCGGCCGACGGCGTCAACGCGCTGCGCTCGCCCGAGCGTGCCATGGTCGTGATCACCCACTACCAGCGCCTGCTCAACTACATCGTGCCGGACTATGTGCACGTGATGGCGAAGGGGCGTGTCGTGAAGAGCGGCGACAAGCATCTCGCGCTGGAGCTCGAGGCCGCCGGCTACGCTCCGTTCGAGCACGCGGCCTAGAGAGCGCAAGGAGTTTTCGATGAACCTGGTTCTGTCAAAAACCGATCCCGGACGCGCGGTGGGCAATGTGTTCGTCAAGGCCAACGGACGGCTGCCCGGCGCAGGCTCTGTTGCCGACATCCGCGCGAGGGCATTCGACGCTTACAAGCGCGTCGGCTTACCGCACCGGCGGATCGAGGAATGGAGATACACCGACCTGCGCGCGCTAATGCGCCACGTCCTACCGCTCGCGCCGCAACCGGATGCGGCTGCGCTCGCGCGGGCAAGGGCTGCAGTCGCGCAAGCTGCCGTCGAGAAGGGAGCGATCGAGGGCGCAGCGAAGCTAGTGCTCGTCGATGGTTTGTTCGCGCCCAATCTCTCCGACATCGCCGAGTTGGGCCAGAGCGTCAACGTGCGCACGCTGCGCGAAGTTCTGGACGATCCAGCTAACGAGGGGAGAGGCGACCTGCTGCTGACCGCAACGACGGATGCGGTGATCTCGCTCAATGCCGCGATGGTGACCGACGGCGTGGTCATCACGGTCACCGACGGCACCGAGTTATCCCGACCGATTCAAATCGTCCATGTCGCAACCACCTCGTCGGCGTCAAGCTTCACTCGCTCGCATCTGAGGCTTGGCAAGGGCGCGCAGGCGGCCGTGGTCGAAAGCTTTGTGGCGGCCGAAGGCGCCCGCAACCATCAGGCCAATGATGCGGTGATCGTCTCGGTTGGTGAGGCGGCCAATCTTGCCCATCTGCACGTTCTGGCGGACGGGGCGGACGCCACCAACATTTCCTCCGGATTGTTCGCGCTCGGGGCGAGCGCGAAACTCAAATTGTTCAGCATGATCTGTGGTGGTGCTGTGAGCCGATACCAGGCATTCATCACATTGGCGGGCGAGGGCGCCGAGCTCTCCGTCAACGGCATCAACCTGCTGAGGGACAAACAGCATGGTGACACGACCTTGGTCGTCAACCACGCTGTGCCGCATTGCACGAGCCGGGCGAATTTCCGCGCGGCCGTCGACGACCGCGGCCACTCGGTATTCCAGGGCCGCATCATCGTGCGTCCTGATGCACAGAAGACGGACGGCAGGATGATGACGCGTGCGCTTTTGCTGTCCGACGAGGCTGAAGCCGACAACAAGCCGGAGCTGGAGATCTTTGCCGACGATGTCACCTGCGGCCATGGCGCGGCATCCGGCGCACTGGATGAGACTCTGCTGTTCTATCTACGCGCACGCGGCCTTTCCGGGAAGGAGGCACAGGCGCTCTTGGTCCAGGCTTTCCTCGGCGAAGCTATCGAGGAAATCGCCGACGGGAGGTTACGCGAATTCGTGATAGTACTGGCCGAGCGCTGGCTGGAGGCGAGAGGATGAGCGCGCATCCGGCGGTCGCCAACGGCGCTTACGATGTTGCGCGGGTGCGCGAGGACTTTCCGGCGCTGGCGCTGCAGGTCTATGGCAGCCGCAGGTCTATCTCGATAACGCCGCCTCGGCGCAGAAGCCAAAGGCGGTGCTCGATCGCATGATGCAGGCTTACACGTCCGAATATGCCAACGTGCATCGCGGTCTGCACTATCTGGCTAACGCCGCGACCGAGGCCTATGAGGGCGCCCGCACCAAAGTGGCGCAGTTCCTCAACGCGCGCCGCACCGAAGAGTTTGTCTTACTCGTAGCGCTACCGAGGCGATCAATCTGGTCGCCCAGACTTTCGGCCGCGAGCGCATCTCACCCGGGGATGAGATTGTTCTCTCGATCATGGAGCACCACGCCAACATCGTGCCCTGGCATTTTCTGAGGGAACGCCACGGCGTTGTCATCAAATGGGCGCCAGTGGACGACGAGGGCAATTTTCTCCTCGAGGAGTTCGAGCGGCTTCTGACCGAGCGCACCAAAATGGTTGCGATCACACAGATGTCCAACGCGCTCGGCACTGTCCTGCCGGTGAAGGAGATCGTGAGGATCGCGCATGCGCGCGGCATCGAGGTGTTGGTCGACGGCTCGCAAGGCTGCGTCCATCTGGATGTTGATGTCCGCGACATTGATTGCGATTTTTACGTGATGACGGGCCACAAACTTTATGGGCCGACCGGTATCGGCGTGCTTTACGGCAAATATGCGCATCTGGCGTCGATGCCGCCGTTCAACGGTGGCGGCGAGATGATCCGCGAGGTCTCGCGTGACGGTGTCACATATGGTGATCCACCTCACCGGTTTGAGGCTGGAACTCCCCCGATCGTCGAGGCGATCGGTCTGGGCGCGGCTGTGGACTATATTAATTCAATAGGCAAGCCACAGATCCACAAGCACGAGAGCGCACTGCTTGCTTATGCGCAGGAGAAGCTGCGCGGCATCAATCCCTTACGCATTATTGGAACGGCGGCTGAGAAGGGCGCAATCATCTCCTTCGATATGAAAGTCGCGCATGCGCACGATTTTGCCACCGTCATCGATCGTGCAGGCGTGGCGGTGCGCGCCGGGACCCATTGCGCGATGCCGCTGCTCGAGCGGTTTGGCGTGCCAGCAACGTGCCGCGCTTCGTTCGCCCTCTACAACACCTATGAAGAGATCGATGCGCTGGCGGGTGCCCTTGTCAAAGCGCAGGAGCTGTTCTCATGAGGGCAGGAACGGGCCCAGAACCATGAGGCGCGTTGTGTATACGCGAATTGCTAATGCTATGCGCGAACCTCATATCGCTGGACGTCTCCGCCGGAGAGTGCGTCCGCTCCTTGACGCTGATTAAGAACGACGCAGACAACCGCATACCGGGTAGCCGCTGGTCTATCCGGGCGACGCTGGGATGTGCGGCAGAGCTGGCGTTTTCTTCATGATCTCTACTACACCCGCTTGAGTTCATGGCGCACGCCGCCTTCGTCATCATTCGCGCTCACGAGCCGGTTCGTCTCGAGCACAGGGCGGGTCTCTCGGCAGAGTCGAGGATCAGGTTTAGTTGCGTCAACGCGTATCAGCTAGGGCAGCCTCGGCCTCGGCTGCACACGTAAGATCATGGAGCTAAAAATCGTTCGGCGCTGCGGCTTGAGATGCTCAGGCGCTCGAACACCCCCCGCGCGTCGGCCGCGACGATCTCCCTGGTTGGTCGACCCAATAGCAGGATGGCGGCGAGGCCACGCGCAAGGCACCATCGCGGGTGAGGTGTGCACCGGTCGGGCTTCGCGACGATCCGTGAGCCAGATTGGCTGCCGCGGCCTTGCAGCTGGGTCGCTTCGTTAGATAGCTTCCGGTAGTAGGCCCCGGCAAGTATCGCAATACTCTCGCGGGCTTGTGTGGAAAATCCGCGGGTGCAAAACCATGCGTGCCCGGCTTGTTTTGTTTCGAACAGGATCAAACGAGCAGGTCCGTGGACACGTTCGATGTCGGGTTTGCAACAACAGTCCGGTCAGCCGCGCGAGTGTGGCTATCTACTTCCAACTGCGTGGATTTTTGCGTTCACGCCGCGGCTGGCATGGTCGTTGCAAACTCTTGGTCGAGAGCCGTCATCGCAACAGGAAACCTTCTGAAGGATATCAGCATGAGTCTCGCCACGACCCAGAGCATCGCGGAAATCAAAGCCCGCAACAAAGAGCTGATTGAGGAGGTGCTGAAGATCTATCCGGAGAAGACTGCGAAACGGCGCGCCAAGCACCTCAATGTTCACGAGGCCGGCAAGTCGGACTGCGGAGTCAAGTCCAATCTCAAATCGATCCCAGGCGTGATGACGATCCGCGGTTGCGCCTACGCGGGTTCCAAGGGTGTGGTGTGGGGCCCGATCAAGGACATGATCCACATTAGCCACGGTCCGGTCGGCTGTGGACAGTACTCGTGGGGCTCGCGGCGTAACTATTACGTTGGCACGACAGGCATCGATAGTTTCGTGACCTTGCAATTCACCTCCGATTTCCAGGAAAAGGATATCGTGTTCGGCGGCGACAAGAAGCTCGTCAAAATCATTGACGAGATCCAGGAGCTGTTCCCGCTCAACAACGGCATCACCATCCAGTCGGAATGCCCGATCGGCCTGATCGGTGACGACATCGAGGCGGTCTCCAGGTCAAAGTCGAAGGAATATGGCGGCAAGACTATCGTGCCGGTCCGCTGCGAGGGCTTTCGCGGCGTGTCGCAGTCGCTCGGCCACCATATTGCCAACGACGCGGTGCGCGACTGGGTGTTCGACAAGGTCTCGCCCGAGGGCAAGCCGACGTTTGAGCCGACCCCCTACGATGTCGCGATCATCGGCGACTACAATATCGGCGGCGACGCCTGGTCATCCCGAATCCTGCTGGAGGAAATGGGCCTGCGCGTAATCGCGCAGTGGTCCGGCGACGGTTCTCTGGCCGAGCTCGAGGCAACGCCGAAGGCGAAGCTTAATGTGCTGCATTGCTACCGCTCGATGAACTACATCTCACGCCACATGGAGGAGAAGTTTGGGATTCCATGGTGCGAATACAACTTCTTCGGGCCCTCTAAGATCGTGGAGTCGCTGCGCAAGATCGCCGGCTTTTTCGACGACAAGATCAAGGAGGGTGCCGAGCGGGTGATTGCAAAATATCAGCCGCTGGTGGACGCGGTGGTCGCAAAATATCGCCCGCGCCTGGAAGGCAAGAGCGTGATGCTGTTCGTTGGCGGACTGCGTCCGCGCCACGTGATCGGCGCCTATGAAGATCTCGGCATGGAGGTCGTCGGCACCGGCTACGAGTTCGGCCACAATGACGACTACCAGCGCACCGCCCAGCACTACGTCAAGGATGGCACGTTGATCTACGACGACGTCACCGGCTACGAGTTCGAACGCTTCGTCGAGAAGGTCCAGCCTGACCTGGTCGGCTCGGGGATCAAGGAGAAATATGTCTTCCAGAAGATGGGCGTGCCGTTCCGCCAAATGCACTCCTGGGACTATTCGGGTCCGTATCATGGCTATGACGGATTTGCGATCTTCGCACGCGACATGGACATGGCCATCAACTCGCCGATCTGGAAGAGGACCAAGGCGCCCTGGAAGGATGTCCAAAAGGCGAAACTGTTAGCTGCCGAATAACGCAAAGTGACCGGCTCTCAGCCTGAGGGCCGGAGCTGATATTGATGACGCTTTTTTGAAAGGATCCTACCTATGGCGCAGAGTGCAGAACACGTGCTCGATCACTTCGAGCTGTTCCGCGGACCGGAATACCAGCAGATGCTGGCCAATAAGAAGAAGATGTTCGAGAATCCCCGCGATCCCGCGGAGGTCGAACGCATCAGGGAATGGGCGAAGACGCCCGAATATCGCGAGAAAAATTTTGCGCGCGAAGCGCTGACGATAAACCCAGCCAAGGCCTGCCAGCCGCTCGGCGCGGTGTTCGCCTCCGTTGGCTTTGAGGGCACGCTGCCCTTCGTGCACGGCTCCCAGGGCTGCGTGGCCTATTACCGCAGCCATCTGTCGCGGCACTTCAAGGAACCAAGCTCCTGCGTCTCCTCGTCGATGACGGAGGACGCTGCCGTATTCGGCGGGCTGAACAACATGATTGATGGGCTCGCCAACAGCTACAATATGTACAAGCCCAAGATGATCGCGGTCTCCACGACCTGTATGGCGGAGGTGATCGGAGACGACCTTAACGCCTTCATCAAAACGTCCAAGGAAAAAGGCTCGGTTCCAGCGGATTTCGATGTGCCGTTCGCGCACACGCCAGCCTTCGTGGGCAGCCACGTCACCGGCTATGATAATGCGCTCAAGGGTATCCTGGAGCATTTCTGGGACGGCAAGGCCGGAACAACGCCGAAGCTTGAGCGGGTGCCCAACGAGAAGATCAACTTTATCGGCGGCTTTGACGGCTACACCGTCGGCAACATCCGTGAGATCAAGCGCATCTTTGAGTTGATGGCAATCCAGTACACCGTTCTCGCCGACAATTCCGATGTGTTTGATACACCAACCGACGGCGAGTTCCGGATGTATGACGGCGGCACCACGCTGGAAGACGCCGCGAAGGCGGTTCACGCTAAGGCAACGATCTCGATGCAGCAGTGGTGCACGGAAAAGACGCTGCCGTTCATCGCACATCATGGCCATGAGGTCGTAGCGTTCAATTATCCGGTCGGCGTCTCCGCAACGGATGAGTTCCTCGTGGCGCTGTCGCGCATCACTGGCAAGGATATCCCCGAGGAATTGGCGCGAGAGCGCGGTCGCTTGGTCGACGCGATGGCTGACTCCAGTGCGCACATCCATGGCAAGAAATTCGCAATCTATGGCGATCCAGACCTCTGCTACGGGTTGGCTGCCTTCCTGCTCGAGCTTGGCGCTGAGCCGATCCATGTGCTGTCGACGAACGGCAACAAGGATTGGGAGGCAAAAATGCAGACGTTGTTTGCGAGTTCGCCGTTTGGACAGAACTGCCACGCGTATCCGGGGCGAGACCTCTGGCATATGCGCTCGCTCTTGTTCACCGAGCCGGTCGACTTCCTGATTGGCAACACCTATGGCAAGTATCTAGAGCGCGACACCGGTGTGCCACTGATCCGCATCGGTTTTCCGATCTTTGATCGGCATCACCATCACCGCTCTCCGGTGTGGGGCTATCAGGGCGGCATGAACGTGCTCGTGAAGATTCTCGACAAGATCTTCGACGAGATCGACAAGAAGACCAACGTTCTCGGCGAAACCGACTATAGCTTCGACATCATTCGTTGATGACGAATGACGCGGGCGCCATCGCCGCCAAACATCGGCGATGGCCTAAGCGCAGATGGGCTGATCTTTGCGCACAAGCTCGGTTGAGAGGAGAGATGGATGAGTTCGCTATCGGCCAGGATCCAAGAGATCTTTAATGAGCCGGGCTGCGCCAAGAACGCCAACAAGTCGGTTGCCGAGCGCAAGAAGGGCTGCAACAAGCAGCTACAGCCGGGCGGCGCCGCAGGCGGCTGCGCCTTCGACGGTGCAAAGATCGCGCTGCAGCCTTTTACCGACGTCGCCCATCTGGTGCACGGTCCGATCGCCTGTGAGGGGAACTCCTGGGACAACCGCGGTGCGTCTTCCTCTGATGCCAGCATCTGGCGCACCGGCTTCACCACTGACATGAGCGAAACCGACATCGTATTTGGGGGCGAGAAGCGTCTCTACAAGGCAATCAAGGAGATCATCAACAAGTACGATCCGCCGGCCATCTTCGTTTATCAGACCTGCGTCCCCGCCATGATCGGCGACGACATCAATGCGGTCTGCAAGGCGGCTTCGCAAAAGCTCGGCAAACCGATCATTCCCGTAAATTCGCCGGGCTTCGTCGGCCCCAAGAACCTCGGCAATAAGCTCGCCGGCGAGGCCTTGCTCGAGCATGTCATCGGCACGCAAGAGCCGGACTACACCACGCCCTACGACATCAACCTGATCGGGGAATACAACCTGTCCGGCGAGCTCTGGCAGGTTAAGCCGCTGCTTGACGAGCTCGGCATCCGCATCCTCTCCTGCATCTCCGGCGATGGCAAATATCGCGAAGTTGCCTCTTCGCACCGGGCGCGCGCTGCCATGCTGGTATGTTCGAAGGCGATGATCAACGTTGCGCGCAAGATGGAGGAGCGCTACGGCATTCCGTTCTTCGAGGGATCGTTCTACGGCATCCAGGATTCCAGCGGTTCGCTGCGCGAGATCGCGCGGCTGTTGGTCGAACGCGGCGCGCCTTCCGAACTGATCGGGCGCACCGAGACGGTGATCGCGCGGGAGGAGGCGCGCGCCTGGGCCGCGATCGAGCCGTACAAGCCGCGCTTTGCCGGGAAGAGGGCGTTACTGATCACCGGCGGTGTCAAGTCCTGGTCCGTGGTGGCTGCGCTGCAGGAGGCGGGGCTCGAGCTGGTCGGCACCAGCGTCAAGAAATCCACCAAGCAGGACAAGGAGCGCATCAAGGAGCTGATGGGGCAGGATGCCCATATGATTGAGGACATGACGCCGCGCGAGATATACAAAATGCTGACCGACGCGAAAGCGGACATCATGCTCTCGGGTGGCAAATCGCAATTTGTTGCGCTCAAGGCAGCGATGCCCTGGCTCGACATTAACCAGGAGCGCTGCCACGCCTACATGGGCTATATCGGTATGGTGAAGCTGGTCGAGGAGATCGACAAGGCGCTGTTCAACCCGATTTGGGAGCAGCTGCGTCGACCGGTGCCGTGGGACAAGGTGGCCAAGAACCGGCAGACCGAGACGATCACGAAGATGCGTGGGCGGGCTGCCGAGATCGCCGCCGATCCGCAGACGATGCGGCGCGCGAAAAAGGTTTGCTTCTGTAAGGAAGTCGATCTCGGCACCATCGAGGATGCGATCCGCTCGCATGGCCTGACCAGCGTCGAGGCAGTCCGCCAGCACACCGACGCGTTCGGTGGCTGCTGCAAGAGGCGCATCGAGGACGTCCTAGCCACCATGCCGGTTTCCTCGCCGCCTGCCATGCTGCGGGCCGCGGAATAGGACAAGTCATGGCCATTGTTACCACGCCGACGAAGGCGTGCGCGGTCAACCCGCTCAAGATCAGTCAGCCGATCGGCGGCGCATTCGCCTTCATGGGCCTGCGTGGGGCGATGCCGCTTTTGCACGGCTCGCAAGGTTGCACGTCGTTTGGGCTCACGCTGTTCGTGCGGCATTTCAAGGAGGCGGTGCCGCTGCAGACGACTGCGATGAGCGAGGTGGCGACCGTGCTCGGCGGTTATGAAAATGTCGAGCAGGCTATCCTCAACATCTATAATCGCGCCAAGCCGGAGATCATCGGGATCTGCTCGACCGGGGTCACCGAAACCAATGGCGATGATGTCGACGCCTACATCAAATTGATCCGCGAGCAACATCCGCAGCTCGCCAATTTTCCTTTGATCTTTGTCTCGACGCCTGATTTCAAGGATGCCTTCCAGGACGGCTGGGAAAAGACGGTGGCACGCCTCGTCGAGGTGCTGACGGAGGCGCTGCCGGCCGAGGCAGAGCGTGATCCCGCGCGGGTGAATGTTCTCCCCGGATGTCATCTGACGCCGGGTGACCTCGACGAACTGAGAACCATCCTGGAGGATTTCGGTCTGAAGCCATCCTTCCTGCCTGATCTTGCGGGATCGCTGGACGGGCATATCCCGGACGAATTTACGCCGACGAGCATTGGCGGCATCGGGGTTGACGAAGTCGCGAGCATGGGCCGGTCCAGCTGGACCATTGCGATTGGTGCGCAGATGCGACGGGCGGCAGAAGCCATGCAGGCCAAGACCGGGGTGCCGTTTCGCCTGTTCGAGCGGCTCTGCGGCCTCACCCCCAACGATGAATTCATTGCTTTCCTGAGCGAGATCAGCGGCCGCCCTGTGCCAGCAAAATATCGCCGCCAGCGCGGGCAGCTGGCAGACGCGATGCTGGACGCGCATTTCCATATCGGCGGCCGCAAGCTTGCGATAGGTGCCGAGCCAGACCTCTTGTTCGACCTATCCAGCATGCTGCACGAGATGGGTGCGCAGGTCACCGCGGCCGTGACAACCACGCAGTCCCCGGTGCTGGAGCGGATCGAGACCAAGGAGGTGCTCATCGGCGATCTTGAGGATCTGGAAGAGCTTGCTAGGACGAGGGGGTGCGATCTGCTGATTACGCATTCGCATGGCCGCCAAGCGGCGGCGCGGCTGAAGATTCCATTTTACCGCGCGGGATTTCCGATGTTCGATCGGATCGGCGCGGGACACCAGCTATCCGTCGGCTATCGCGGCACGCGCGATCTGATCTTCAAAATCGCCAATCTCGTGATCGCCGACCGCGAGGAAAATCACCGGCCGACGCCCGACAGCTGGCGTAGCTGGAGTCAGCCCTTTAGGCCGGGCGGCCTCAGCGTCATCGAGGCAGCAGAGAGGTCGATTGCATGAAGGTCGCATTCGCTACCCAGGACTTGAGGCGCGTCGATGCGCATTTTGGCTGGGCCAAGAACATCGCCATCTATGATGTTGGGCCGGGCGGGCACGTATTCCTGAAGGCGGTCCAGTTCGACGGCGATTTCAAGGAGGACGGCAACGAGGACAAGCTCGCGCCCAAGATCGAGGCGATCAAGGATTGCGCCATCCTCTATGTCGCTGCTATCGGCGGCTCCGGTGCCGCCCGCGTGGTGGCCAACAATATACATCCCATTAAGGTGGGTCAGCCCGAGAACATCCTCGCCCTCGTCGAGAAGCTCGAGCGAGTGCTCAAGGGTACGCCGCCGCCCTGGCTGCGCAAGGCGCTGGCAAAAGACCAGCAGCGCACGCTCGATTTCGAAGAATGAGGACGGCCATGACTGCAGCTGCAGATATCGTGCAACCAGAGAACACGCTCGATGCGCCATTCGTGAGAGAACTGGTTAAGAGTTGGCGCGCCCAGGACATTTATGGCGCCTGGGACGGCAAGAGCGATCTCGATCTGCTCGAACCGTATATTCTGGATAAGGAAAAGCGGCGCGCGCTGCCGATCGTTGGCGATCCAGATCCGGATGTGGTTTGGCGGCTGGAGCTGTTCTTCAATGCGGTCGCGCTCTCGATCGAGAAAGCGGCGGGTGTGATGATCCATGCGATGCTAAAGATGCACCATGAAGGCTTTGGTCGCATGGTGTTGATCGGCGGCCGTCTGATCGTGGTGAACAAGCGCCTGCGCGATGTGCATCGCTTCGGCTTCGACAATCTCGCAAAGCTCGCCGCCGAGGGTGACAAATACGTCAAAGGCGGCATCAAGATGATCCGGAAATTTCCCGACGTGGCGAACTATTGAGGGCAGCTCATGAGCGATCTTGAAATCGTAAAAGCAGAAATGAAAAAGCTATCGGCCAAGGCGACGCAGGCCAAGATGGATCTGCACGACCTCTCGGAGGAATTGCCCGTCAACTGGACCTCGATCATGGCGGTGGCGCAGAAGGCGCACGATGCCTTTGCCGAACTCGAGCGCAAGCGCGAGGACCTCAACGCCCTGGAAAGGGCCTAGTAGCAGTCTGCTGAAGAACCCCCTGGCCACGGAGGGAGCTTGATGATTCACTTTTATCATCTCGAACCGGCGGAGACGATCATGCGGGGCAGGTTTACGGATCAAAGCGGCCTCTTTTCGTACATCGCGCCGGATAAGCGTGTGCCAGCGAACCATCCGCTGCGGAAGGTCCGGGAACTTGTCCGGGATGTATTGAGTGATTTGAACCGCAGCCTTGGGAGGCTCTATCCCAACGAGGGACGTCCTTCGATCCCTCCAGAGCGATTGCTGAGCGCCTTGCTGCTGCAAGTGTGCATCCGCTCGGAACGCCAGTTGATGGAGCAACTGGACTACAATCTTTTGTATCGCTGGTTCGTGGGACTGTCGCCGGACGATCCAGTCTGGGACCCGACCACCTTCACCAAGAACCGGGAGCGGCTGCAGAACGGCGATGTGTTCACGAAGTTCATGACCAAGCTTCTGAACCATTCTCAGGTCAAATCGCTATTGTCGGACGAGCATTTTTCGGTGGACGGGACGCTGATCGAAGCCTGGACTTCGAAGAGTTTTCGCCCCAAGGACGGCAGCGGCAACGATGATGACGGCGCCAACTTCCACGGCCAAAAGCGCAAGAACGACACCCATGCGAGTACCAGCGATCCGGACAGCAGGCTTTATCGCAAGGCGGCCGGATGCGAGGCCAAGCTTTGCTATATGGGCCACGCCACCATGGAGAACCGGCACGGGCTGGCGGTGGCCGGCAGGGTCACGCATGCCAATGGCATCGCCGAACGCCGGGCTTCGGAGACCATGCTGAAGGCGAGACGCAAAGCCGCAGGCTGCCGCATCACGGCCGGTGAGGACAAGGCGTACGATACGGCCGATCACGTCGCCAATCTTCGCGCCATCGGCGTGACGCCGCATGTGACACAGAACCAGGCCGTCACCAAAACCGGCAAGAACCGCAACAGCGCCATCGACGAACGAACCGCGCGGCATCCGGGATACGGCATGTCGCAATCGCGCCGGGCGATGGTCGAGTGCATTTTCGGAAGGGGCAAGCAGCATGGCACGATGCGCAAGACCAAACATCGTGGCATCGCTCGCGTCGCCGCCGACTTCCTGCTCAATCTGATCGCCTATAACCTGATCCGGATTCCCAAACTGCTTGCCGTTTAGCCACCCCGCGTCAGGGGGGCACCAACCAACAGGTTAAAAAATTACATCCAACTCCACCGCGCCGCTCCAACAACGACCGCCGACAATACGAAAACTCTCCATTTCAAGCTTTTTCAGCAGACTGCTTTAGAGGGTATCCGATCATGTCATTTGCAACGCGCGACGGCCGTGACTGGACACCGGAGTACCTGATGTCGATTGATGCCAAGAAGTGCATCGGCTGTGGCCGTTGTTTCAAAGTCTGCGGTCGCGACGTCATGACGTTGAAGGGCATCAACGAGGAGGGCGATCTTGTCGATCTGGACGACGACGAAGACGATGAGATCGAGAAGAAGATTATGGTGATGAATGACCAAGGCGCTTGTATCGGTTGCGGCGCCTGCGCCCGGGTTTGTCCGACCAACTGCCAAACTCACCAAACCGCCGCAACGCAAGCCGCTTGAGAGCGAGCTCTGTCCGCCTTTTGCCGCGAGCAAGCGGGAGTTGGGCGGCGAAGCCATGAACTGCGCTCGAGGATAGACCCGCTTGGCGCCGGGCGCATTCCCACCAGCTTGCGGATGCTGAGTCGCCCCGTCCCCAGAAAGAATCATGTCTTCGTCGGCCGCAGGTATGGGGTTCGGATGGCTCGAAATGTCTGCGCTACTATGGATCGGATACCGGCAGCCTCAATAACTTCATTCCGCTGTCGCGAAGAATGCTCAGAACAGCTCTACGGGAGGAACATCATGATCTCACGTCGTCTTGTGATCGGTGTGCTCGGGGCGGGACTGGTAGCGTTCGCGCTCCTTGCCACCCCGGTGGCGCTGGCCTTTTCGCCCGAAGCGCGCAATGCGAAGCTTGATCAAACCCTTAAGGAATTGGTCGAAGGCTGCAGTACTCCGGGTATTGTGGTGCTGATCCTTCAGAATGGCCGCCCGGTCTACAGCCGCAGCGTCGGCGTTCGCAAGGTGGGGAGCGCCGTGCCGATCGGCGAGAACGACATATTCCGCCTCGCCTCAATGACCAAGGCTGTCACCTCGGTGGCAGCGATGATCCTTGTCGAGCAGGGCAGGGATCGGCCTGGACGATCCGGTCAGCCGTTTCCTGCCCGAGTTCGCCAAGTTGCAGGTGCGCGGTCCTGACGGCACTGAGGGTCCTGCGAGCAGGCCGCCGACAATTCGCGAACTGCTGACCCATACGGCCGGATTCTCCTATAACTTCATCAATAATCCCCGGCTCGTTAATGCATACCGCGAAGCGCGCGTGACCGACGGGCTAGACCAGGGCGAGGTAACCACGGCCGAAGCGATGCAGCGTCTCGCCTTCGTTCCGCTTGGCTATCAGCCTGGTACAGGCTGGGAATACTCGCTGGCCACTGACGTGCTCGGGGCTGTCATCGAGAAGGTGACGGGAGCCAGCCTGGGAGCTTTTGTAACCGGGCGCATCGCAAGACCTCTGCGCATTGAGAGCTTTGTGTTCAACGCACCTGAGACCATGCGCTCACGGTTCGTGCAGGTGACACGGCCCGCACAGGTCACGGGCGCACTCGGCACGGGCTACGTTCCGGTGGTGGCACCTGAGGCTGTGCCGTTCCCTCCAACCAAGGGCACCGCCGATTTCGACCCGAACCGCGCCTTCTCTCTGACCGCCTATCACTCTGGCGGCGCCGGCATGAGCGGCACTATCGGGGACAACGGGCGGTTCCTGCAAATGCTGCTGAACGAAGGCGAACTCGACGGCGTGCGGGTGCTCCGCGCGGAAACGGTGCGGCAGATGACGCAGAACGCGACCGGCAACATGCCGACGCTTCCCGGGCCGGGTTGGGGCTTCGCGCTGGGCTTTGGGATCGTGATCGATCCGGCTGCAGCCAAGAGCCGCCTTCCGGCGGGCAGCTACGGGTGGGGCGGCATCTATGGCATGCAGTTTTGGATCGATCCGGCAAACCGCGTCGTGGGCCTAGTACCCACTTTTCATAGAACGTGAGTCGTGATTCAAGATCGGGATGATTCCCGAAGCAAGAGAAGTCCGCGT
>NZ_JBEGDB010000172.1:0-16960 GCF_043638955.1 Bradyrhizobium sp. 31Argb
TCGTGACGAAACAATCCACGAGATCTTCCTAGCCGACCAGATCAGCCCTCAGTGCGTGGTCGCCGGATGACGCTCACCGTAGCGCGAGCCCGGAATCCATTTCGCCATGCACTCCGCGGTTGGATGGATTCCGAGCTCGCGACTTCGTCGCGCCCCGGAATGACAGAAACCGAAAGCCCCGGAGCGTCTCCGGGGCTTTTGCTGTTTCTCGCTGATGGGTCGCTTACGTCCGCGTCCGCATCCGCATCATGAAGCTGTCAAAGCTCAATTCGGCGACCTGCATCCAGGCCAGCGATTCGTTGCGGTAGGCCGAAAGGCTTGAGTACATCTTCTTGAAGTGCGGGTTGGTCTTGGCGAGATCGGCATAGATCTCGTTCGCGGCGTTGTAGCAGCTCTCCAGCACTTCCTGCGGGAAGGGGCGGAGCTGCGCGCCGGCGACGATCAGCCGTTTGAGCGCCGGCGGGTTGACGGCGTCATATTTGCCGGTGACCCAGGTGAAGCAGTCTTCGGATGCGGCCTGGACCGCGGCCTGATAATGCTTCGGCAGGTTGTTCCACTTCTCGAGATTCATGAGGTTGTGGCCCTGGCCGGTGCCTTCCCACCAACCGGGATAATAATAGAACTTCGCGACCTTCACGAAGCCGAGCTTCTCGTCGTCATAGGGGCCGACCCATTCGGCAGCGTCGATGGTGCCCTTCTCCAGCGCCGGATAGATGTCGCCGCCAGCGATCTGCTGCGGCACCCCGCCGACCTTGGCGATGATCGTGCCAGCGAAGCCGCCGACGCGGAATTTGAGGCCCTGAAGGTCCGCCGTTGACTTGATCTCCTTGCGGAACCAGCCGCCCATCTGCGCGCCGGTCGAGCCGGTCGGAACGCTGGTGCAGCCATATTCCTTGAGCAGATCGTTGAGCAGATCCTGTCCACCGCCCCATTGCAGCCAGGAGATGTGCTGGCGCGTGTTGAGGCCGAACGGCAGCGACGTGCCGAACGTGAAGGCCGGGTTCTTGCCCCAGTAATAATAGAGCGCGGTGTTGCCCATCTCGACCGTGCCGTTCGACACGGCATCGAGCACCTGCAGGCCGGGCACGATTTCGCCGGCGGCGAACGGCTGGATCTGGAATCGGTTGTCGGTGATCTCGGCCACGCGCTTGCAGAAAAATTCGCAGCCGCCATAGAGCGTATCGAGCGCTTTCGGCCAACTCGCCGCCAGGCGCCATTTCACTTCCGGCATCGATTGCGCAACCGCGGGCGCAGCAATGGCGCTCGCGGCGAGCGAGATGCCGCCTGCCTTCAAGAACTCACGACGTTTCATTGCGTTTCCCCTCTTGGTTCTGTCGATACCTCGACGAGGGACAACGATCTTGAGTGTCGTTTTTGGCTTCGTCGGTGACCGACGCTGGATTGTGGTGATTAGGTTGGCGGGCCTTCAAAAGGCTCTTGTTCTCGGAATTCCGAAATTTCCGGTTCCGTCAGCGAGCATGACCGTTCGCCCACCGATAATCAAGCGCAATGCTCTATCGCAGTTGCGAAGCGCGCGCTCAATCTTCAGGCACGCACGCGCTCGGCGCCTGCCTTCGTCCCGCCGAACGCAGCTTCCATCGCCTTGCGCGTCTTGATCGTCTCGTTATTGGTGTCGATCTCGACATCGCTCCAGCGCACCACGGCGCCATGCGCGATATTGTTCTTCAGCTTCACGCGATGGGCGAGCCCGATCGGCAATGCGCCGGCGGCAAGGCTCGCTTGTGCCGGCATCAGCTTGCCCCACACCGTGTAGCCGCCTTCGCCATCGAGCTCTTCGCCCGCACGCAGATCGCGTTTGGCGACTGCGGCGACATCGCCGCGAAAACCATGCGGCTGGCCGGTTGGCTCATTGCGTAATGCTGCCGACAGGACCGAAATGTTCAACTCCAGTCCGATCAGATGATAGGGCTTGTACATCGCCGCATAGCGGCCGGAGGCGTCGGTCTTCAGCCCGTATTGCTTGAAGCAATCGGCGGCATAATCGTTCGGCGCTTCCAGCACGACATAGACGCCCCAGCGCAGGTCGCGGAAGACGGGACGGCCGTCGCGCTCGATCGACGACACCACTTCCACCACGCCCGACTTCTTCAGCACGCCGCCTTTCTCGCGCGGCCGCAAGATATGCGGGAGATCGTCGACGCCGCATGGCGGAAACAAGAGGCCGTCGGAGGGCACGTCGAGGCCGGTGGCGTTCGCAATCGCTGCCATCTCGATCGCGGATTTGGTGCCGTCGAGGAAGGAGTTGAACATCTGCGGGTTCATGCCGGCGGATTGCGCGTCGCCGGCGGTGAGGCCGTAATGACTCCAGACGCCTTCCGGCGTCACGTCGTGATAGGCCGGCAGATACTTCGTGCCCTTGCCGGCGGCGACGACGCGAAAGCCGGTGGCGCGCGCCCAATCGACCATTTCGGCCGTCAGCGCCGGCTGGTCGCCATAGGCGAGCGAATAGACCACGCCGGCCTTGCGGGCTTCTTCCGCAAGCAGCGGGCCCGCCAGCACGTCGGCCTCGACATTGACCATGACGACGTGCTTGCCGGCCGCAATCGCCGCGCGCGCGTGTTTGATGCCGACCGCAGGATTGCCGGTCGCCTCCACCACCACATCGATCGGGCCGCCGGCAATCGCGCGTACGCCGTCATCGGTGAACGTCGTGGCCTTGATCCGATCATCGTCCCAACCGACGGTGCGGCACGCCTCGCGTGCGCGGTCGCGGTCGAGATCGATGATGATGGGCACCTCCAGCCCCGGCGTATGCGGCACCTGCGACAGGAACATCGAGCCGAACTTTCCGGCGCCGATCAGCGCCACGCGAACCGGCTTGCCGGCGGCGGCGCGGGCTTTGAGGAGGTGATGGAGGTTCATGGCGGGATATCCGATGATCGTTGTTTTCGTCATTCCGGGGCACGCGAAGCGTGAACCCGGAATCCATCGGGCCGCATGCGCGAGCGGAGAAATGGATTCCGGGCTCGACGCTACGCGTCGCCCCGGAATGACAGTGTGAGAGACTACTCCGCCGCCTGTCGCGGCGCACGCGCGAGCCGCACCAGCGCGTCGTCTGCGACCGTCTGGATCGGCGTGAAATCGCGGTGGGCGATGTATTCCGGCCGCGTCGGGGTGCGGATGTAGTTCGAGACCGCGTTCAGCGTCAGATAGACGATCTTGCGCGGATAGGGCGTGATGTTGCCGCTCGATCCGTGGACGAGATTGCCGTGGAACATCAGCATGCCGCCGGGCTTGCCGGTCGGCGCGACAATGCCGCCGTCCTTCACCAAGCGCGTCACGGTCTCCTCGTCCAGCGTCCACAGCGGATAGGAGGTGGTCTGAAGGTCATGGGCGGCCTTGAGGTCGCCGGCGTGGTGGCTCTTCGGCACCAGCATCAAGGGGCCGTTGATCGGCATCACTTCGTCGAGGAAGATCGCGATGTTCATCGCACGCGGCTCCGGCATGCCGTCGTCGCGCTTCCAGGTGCCGTAATCCTGATGCCATTGCCAGACGTCGCCGGTGAAGGCCGCTTTCGCATTGATCTTGAACTGATGCATGTAGACCTTCTCGCCGAAGATCTGCTCGATCGGGTCGATCATGCGCGGATGTGCGCCGAGGGCGCCGAAAGCCTCGTTATAGAGATGCGCGGCAAAGGCGGTGCGCGGCGCGCCGCTCTTTTCGCGCCATACCTCGGGGCGGTTGGCGTCGTAGATGTTCATCGCCTCGCGGGCGAGGAAATCTACCTCTTCCTGGCTGAACAATTCGGGCAGGAACAGCCAGCCCTCGCGGTTGAAGAATTCGATCTGCTCTGGCGTCAGTTTCATGGTGCTTCCTCCTTTTGGTTTTCTTTGACGGCGCGCCGATCACGCCGCGACGTCGGTCGCTCTCAGTCTTTCCTCAGTCATCCGGCCTGCCATCTGCGCATGCGCAAGGGCTGCGGCCTCGGCCGCCCTTGCGTTGCCGGCAAGGACATGTGCGGCGATCTGCTCATGCTCGGCCCAGGCGCTCTCGCGATAGTCGAGCTCGGCGAGCACAGTCGCCATCGAGCGGCGCATATGCGCCCATTGCGGAGCGATCATCTCCTCGATCGCGGGATTGCCTGACAGCGCGTAGATCGCGCTGTGGAAGTCGACATCGCGCGCGATCAGTTCTGCGAGCGGCGTGTGCGCGTCGCTCGCGCGGCCGGCGGTAAGCGCCGCTTCGAGCCGCCCGCGGCCGGTGGCATCCGTTCTGCTGCGCCCGGCGGCGAGCAGCGCCGCCAGCGCGTCGATCGCGCCGCGGACTTCGTAGAGTTGGCGGATGCGCTGCGGATCGAGCTGGGTCACCTCGAAGCCGCGGCGGCCGCTCTCGGCGACCAATCCCTGCCGGTGCAACAGATGCAGCGCATGCGACACCGGCTGGCGCGACACGCCAAGCTTCTCGGCAAGCTCGTTCTGGGTGATCCGCTGCCCGGGCGGCAGCGTGCGGTCGATGATCGCCTCCAGGATCCGCGCATAGACCTGGTCGATCAGGTTGGGTAGCGGCTCGAGCGGGAGCATTACCGGGCGTTTCCTTCGGAATACGGAATTCCGTATTCGGAAAGGCTACCCCCGGCCCTAGATGCAGTCAAGGCGAAACCTGGCTGCCCTCAGCCTAGTTGCTCGGAGGCATCTCGATGTCGAACGCCGCGATCCGCTCCGCATTGGCAACGGCCTCGAACGCCGTGATCCTGTCGCCCGCAATGGTGAACTGCAGCACGATCCGCAGTTGCCCGTCGAGAATGACCGCCAGCGCCGGGGCGCCATCGACCAGTGCCGGCTTTGCAGCCTGCGCCCGTCCCTTGAAGGTCTCGGCAACCGCCGTCGCGCCGCGGATTTCCGCCAGCGATCCCAATCGCTGCGCTGCAGCGTCGGCGCGGAACACGACACCGGGATCGAGCACTGCGAGCAGGCCTTCGAAATCGCCGTCGCGCGAGGCCGCAAGGAATGCCTCGACGATCCGGCGCTGCCGCGGCGCATCGCCATCGGCGGCCTCGCGGGAGCCCTGCACGCGGCGCCGGGCACGGCTTGCAAGCTGGCGCGCCGCCGCCGGCGTGCGGCCGACGATCGGCGCGATCTCCTCGAAGGGGACGGCGAACATGTCGTGCAGCACGAAAGCGAGCCGCTCGGCCGGCGCGAGCGCATCCAGCACCACCAGCAGCGCCGCGCCGACGGAATCGGCCATCTCGGCGTCGCGCTCATGCATATCGTGCGCGGCCGGCTCGGGCACATGCGGGCCCATCGGGTCCTCGCGGCGCGCCTTGCGCGCGCGCAGCATGTCGAGGCAGACACGGGCGATCACGGTGGTCAGCCAGCCTCCCAGATTTTCGACCGCGGAGGCATCGGTGCGGCTCAGCCGCAGCCAGGTCTCCTGCACGGCGTCGTCGACCTCGCTCGTTGAGCCGAGCATGCGGTAGGCCACTGCGCGGAGATCGGCCCGGTTGGTCTCGAATTGCGCAGCCAGAAAATTTTTCTCGTCCATCGGTCACACTCTCCATCTCGCGTCCGTCATGGCCATGACGAAGCAAATCCGGCCGGTGTGACAGCAAATCGGCTGGACTGCGTCAAAGCCAACGGCATGGAGAACAAATGATGCAAGCCCGCATGAACCACCCCGTGATGGTCATTCCCGAGGCCATGAAGACGATGCAGACGCTCAGCAACCTGCCGCACGGCAGCCTGCCCGAGAAACTGCTCGAACTCGTGCACCTGCGCGCCAGCCAGATCAACGGCTGCAGCGTCTGCGTCGACATGCATCCGAAACTCGCGAAGAGGGCTGGGGAAACGGACGAGCGGCTGTTCTGCGTCGCTGCCTGGCGCGATGCGCCCTATTTCACCGACGCCGAGCGTGCCGCGCTTGCGCTGACGGAATCGCTGACCCGGCTTAGCGATCGCGAGGAGGGGGTGCCGGATGCGATCTGGCGCGAGGCCGACAAGCATTTCAACGAAAAGGAGTTGGCGTCCCTGATCCTTGCGATCGCCGTCATCAACGTCTGGAATCGCCTTAACGTCGCCGTCCGCCAGCCGGTCGGCGCGTGGAAGATGTGATCGCCACGCCTCCCGCCTCTTTCCCTTGGAGAGAGGCCGTCTGAACATTGCATCGGTCGGTGTCGAGCTTCTCCGAAGCCTCCTCACCGGCCGCATCGCCTTTTCCTGAATTCATTATTGAGCACTTAAGGCCTGCGCAGAAAAAGCCCGCCAATCCCGGTGACGCTGAAAACGACACCTAATCCAGTCTCTGGAACTGTGCTACATTCGCGAAGGCTGATCAGACGCTTGGGTTGGCCAAGTCGGTTGGCCTCGTCTCGATCGGCCCTGTTTCCCATTCTCGCGTCATCCCGTTCTTACTTTGAAGATTCCGCCTGTCATGTCAGAGCGCCGATTAATGCTGCAACCGACAATCAGAAACCGAATCCTTGGCATTGCCATGGGGCTGATCGTGCTGATGGCCATCATCTCGGTGTTGTCGACGGTGATGGCAAGGAGGATCGCCCACCAGCTCGATGAGCTGACGACGAAATATGTTGAGGCTTACGGTCATCTGGCGCGGATGAATGTCCGTTCGCTTGAGCAGGCATTGGCTCTCCGCAGGATGGTGATCGCAAGCATGCAATCGCCACCGGACCAGGCTGCAGTGGCCGAGCAGCAGAAAGTCTACGAGGCGAAGGGCCTGGAAGTCGATCAGGAAGCGAAGACCGCGCGTGGCCTCGTCAACGCGATCATCGCGGATCTTTCCACCGAATCCGACAACGCGAGGCTGGGCCGGATCGACGATCGAATTGAGACGCTGAATAGCGACCTCCGCCGCTATCTGGGTGAGGAGCACAAACGGCTGCTGCCGTTGCTCGAAGCCGGCAATCTTGCCGAAGTCAATGCCAGTCTTGCTCGCACCGAAGCCCTGCGCAATGAACTCAACCAGAGAGTGGATGAGGTTCGCGGGGAGATGCTGGCGCAGGTGCGCGCCGACGCCGCGGTGACGATGAAGGATCAGCAAAGGTCGATTTTGGCCTCCGTCATTCTGACGGCACTTGCCGCGATACTGGGCCTGCTCTTTTCGTTCTTCGTAAGCACCGGCATCACGCGGCCGGTCAGGCGCTTGCTGGAAGGGACCCGCGCGGTCGAAGCCGGCCGGCTCGATGGCTCGATCGACGTCACGACCCGGGACGAGATCGGCCAGCTAACGGCGGCGTTCAACAAGATGGTCGAGCAATTGCGCCACAAGGAGCGGATGCGCGAGACCTTCGGCAGATATATCGACCCGCGGGTCGTGGAGGGATTGATTGAAAGACAATCTTTGACCGCGGCCGACGGTCAGCGCCGTGTCATGACCGTGCTGTTCTGCGACATGAAGGGCTTTACCAGCCTCAGCGAAGGAATGACGCCGCAGGGATTGGTCAAGGTGATGAATCACTACCTCTCGACCATGTCCGGCCCGATCCGCAGTCATCAGGGGATCATCGACAAATATATCGGTGATGCGATCATGGCCTATTGGGGCCCGCCATTCAACGAGGATGGCGAACAAGCGCGGCTTGCCTGCCTTGCCGCCATCGACATGGCCGATCGCGGTACGGCTTTGCGGACGGAATTGCCCGAGCTGCTTGGCGTGCGGTCGGTACCGAGTGAATGCGACGTTCGCATCGGGGTTGCGACCGGCGAGGTGCTGGTGGGAAGCATCGGCTCGGAATTCATGATGAGCTACACCGTCATGGGCGACGCGGTGAACCTTGCCTCGCGCCTGGAGGGCGTGAACAAGATATACGGAAGCCATGCCCTGGTTTCCGAAGCGACCGTGAAAGCGACCGCCGATGCGATCGAGTTTCGCGAGGTCGATCGGCTGGTCGTCGTTGGCCAAACGCGGCCGGTTACGGTGTTCGAGATCATCGGGCGCAAGGGCGAGCTGAGCCCGGCGCAATTGTCATTGTTGAAGCGATATTCCGACGGACTTGCCGCTTATCGCGCCCGACATTGGGACGACGCGCTCCAGGCCTTCAAGGAAGCACTTGAAGCGGTTCCCGCCGACGGGCCATCAATGACCTTTGTCAAACGCATCGACGGCTTCAAGATAGATCCGCCCGCCGATGCCTGGGATGGCTCGTGGTATCTCGATCACAAGTGATGCGCCTCTCCACTCGTCATTGCGAGCCACCGGGTCGGCGCGCAGCGCCGCCCGATGACAGGCTCCGCGAAGCAATCCATGCCTCAGCGACCCGAGAAATGGATTGCTTCGCTGCGCTCGCAATGACGTGGCGGCGGCGGAGATGAGCGGCAGTCACTCCGCCAGAAAGTCCAGCACGATCTCGCAATAGCGCTGCGGCGCCTGCTCGAACATCGGATGCGTCGTGCCCGGGATCATCTCGGTGCGCGAACCCTTCACATGGGCCGCCAGCGTGTGCAGCACCTTCGGCAGCGCGCCTCTGGTGTTGGCGCCACCGATGAACAGCGTCGGCGTCCGGATCGCTTCGGCGTCCGCCTTCGAGAACGGCGGACGCTTGTCGCTTGTCTGGCCAATCAGCGTCGTCGCGTTGTCGCGCAACGGCTCTTTCACTGCCGCCGGCAACCGCTTCCAGGCGCCGGGGCCTTCCAGCGCGTCGATGAAAATCTGCAGCCCGCCATCGATATCGCCCTTGGCGATGATTTCCGCGGAGGCGGCGATCCGCGCCGCCAGCGGCGAGGGGCCCGGCTTGAACTCGGGATCGAGCGTTTCATCCAGTTCGCCGCCGGGCTCGGCCAGGATCAGTTTGCGCAACAGATCCGGCCGCCGCTGCGCGACGCGGAAGGAGATGTGTCCGCCGCGCGAGTGGCCCATCAGGTCGACCGGCTTCGGCTCGATCTGCTCGAGGAAGGCGATGACGTCTTCGACGTGCTGGGCAATCGAATAGGTGTCGCCGACACCGTCCCAGCGGTCGGGGAAGAAGTGCCGCAGGCTGACTGCAATCACGCGGTGCTTGCGCGACAGAAGTCCCAGCGTCGCCGACCAGATGCGGAAATCGCAGAGCGAGCCGTGCACGCACACCAATGGCGGCCCTTCGCCTACTTCGAGATAGGCCATGTCGTATCCGTTGACGCGAAGGGTTTGCATGCAGGGGCTCGTGGAAGCTGAAGGGACGGCCCATGATTCCATGGAAGGCAGGCGCTGCCCATGCCCGAAAACGCGGGGCGGAAGTCTCGCTTTTTCAAGTGGATGCCGCCGATCCGGTATTGCCGATGCCTCGGGTTCCGGCCAGGATTCGGGTGGTTAGCAATATTCGCCAAGCCTAGATTCCGCGACAAGGATCAAGCTCCTACATGGAGCAAAGCGGATATGGAGCAAGCCATGACCGAGCAGCATTTTGCGATCTTCGACACCGTGATCGGCGCTTGCGGCGTAGTGTGGGGCGAGCGCGGCATCACCGGCGTGCAATTGCCGATGGGGAGCGAGGAAAAGACCCGCAAGCGCATCCAGCAGCGGAGCGACGAGATGACGGAAGCCACGCCGCCCGCGGACGTGAGACGTGCGATCGAGGCCATGACCGAACTGCTCGCGGGCAAACCGAACGACCTTGCTGAGGTCGTGCTCGACCTCGACGGCGTCCCGGCGTTCAACCGCGGCGTCTATGACATCGCGCGCAGGATACCGCCGGGCAAGACCATGACCTATGGCGACATCGCCAAGCAGCTTGGCGGCGTCGAGCTGTCGCGCGACGTCGGCCAGGCGCTCGGCCGCAACCCCGTGCCCAATCGTCGTGCCCTGCCATCGCGTGCTCGCGGCCGGCGACAAGCCCGGCGGCTTCTCGGCGAATGGTGGCGTGGTGACGAAGCTGAAGATGCTCGAGATCGAGGGCGCCATCGTCAACCACACGCCGAGCTTGTTTGATTGAGCAAATCGTAGGGTGGGCAAAGCACAGCGTGCCCACCATCACGGCGGAGTCTCTAACGGTGGGCACGCTGCGCTTTGCCCACCCTACGCGGCTAAGCGAGCGTCTCGCACCTAAACCCGTCGCCTCTGCGCCGGATCTTGCCGAGCGAGGGCGAGGGGAAATGCGCGGTGCAGCAGAGCGTGTCGGTGTCGCAATAGCGCTCCAGGAAACTGCGCCGCGTCCGCGCCGCCTGCGCCTGGTCGACATCGAACTTCGCCGACAGTTCCGGATAGTGCGTCTGCAGCGGCGAGTGCATGAGATCGCCGGAGAACACGGCGTCGTCCTTGCCGCGCCCAAGGGTGAAGGCGACATGGCCCGGCGTGTGTCCGGGCGTCGGCAGGATGCGTGCGTGGTCGCCGATGGCGAAATCATTGGTCACGATCGCCTCGCGCTTTGACTCCAGGATCGGCAGCACGCTGTCGACGAAGGCCGGCACCTCGCTCTTTTCGTTTTGCGTGGTCCAGTAGTCGAACTCGCTTCTTGCAAAGACGTAGCGCGCCCTCGGGAAGGTCGGCACCCAGCGGCCGTTTTCCAGTCGCGTGTTCCAGCCGACATGGTCGACATGCAGATGCGTGCACAAGACGTAGTCGATGTCTTCGACCGAGAACCCGGCCGCGGCGAGGCCGCGCATATAGGTGTCGTCGGTCTTCATGTTCCATTTCGGCCGCTGCGGGCGCGGCTTGTCGTTGCCGATGCAGCTATCGATCAGGATGGTGTGATGCGGCGTCTTCACGACATAGGACTGGAAGCACAGGAGCAGTACGTCGCTATCATCGAGCGCCTTGGCCTCACGCATCCAGGCCCGGTTCTCGGCCAGCACTTCCGGCGTCAGGCCGGGCAGCATGTCCAGCGCCGGCAGGAACGCCGTCTCCTGCTCGATGACGCGGTGGATGGTGAGGTCGCCGATCGAGAAAGTGAGGCTCATGGCAGACTCCGCTTCAGGCTGGCGGCACCGAGATCTTGACTGACGGCCGCTCCGGCATCTTCTGGTTGAACGCATCAAGCTTCGGATGGGCCTTGCGCCAGCCGCAGTCGGGGAAGCGGAGGTCGGCATAGCCGAGCACGCAAACCAGTCCGATCTGGGCGACGTTGAACGGCCCGGAAAGCACATCCTCCCGCCGCTCGAACCGCGCCATGCCGGCCCAGGCCCGGTTCCAATGGTCGTCATACCAGGCCTGCCACTGCGAGCCCTGCGGTCGCACGATCTTTTCGTAGCGGCACAACAGCATGGAATCGAGCATGCCCTGCAGCAGCGAGTGATCGGTCTTCGCCTTCCAGCGCGCCGGTCCGGACGAGGGAATCAATTTGCCGCCGCCGGCGAGATCGTCGAGATATTCGACAATGACATAGGAATCGAGGATGACGTCGCCGTCATCGAGGATCAGCACCGGGAGCTTCTTCAGCGGGTTGATATCGCGCGTATAGGCGTCGTTCGCGGTGCCTGGCGCGACCGCGGTGGGGACCAGTTCGATCTTGTCGATCAGCCCGGTCTCGATCGCAGCGATGCGCACCTTGCGGGCAAACAGCGAGGCGGGCGAGAACGTAAGCTTCATGGGGATGCCTCTTGAACCGTAGGGTGAGCAAGGCGAAGCGTGCCCACCATTAGCAACTGCGCTCGTGATGGTGGGCACGCTTCGCTTTGCCCACCCTACGCGGCTCCTCAGGACGAGGCGGCGGCCGTTACGCCGCGACGATCTCCTGGCGCTGCTCGCCGAGGCTCTCGATGCCCAGCGTCACGACGTCGCCGACATTGAGGTATTGCGGCGGCTTCATGCCGGTGCCGACGCCGGGCGGGGTGCCGGTCGTGACGATGTCGCCGGGCAACAGCGTCATGAACTGCGAGACGTAGGAGATGCACTTCGCCATCGAGAAGATCATGGTCGAAGTGGAGCCGGTCTGCCGGCGCTGGCCGTTGACGTCGAGCCACATCGAGAGGCTCTGCACGTTTGGAATCTCGTCCTTGGTGACGAGCCAGGGGCCGAGCGGGCCGAAGGTGTCGTGCGACTTGCCCTTGGTCCACTGTCCCAGACGCTCGATCTGGAAATTGCGCTCGGAGACGTCGTTGCAGACGCAATAGCCGGCGACATGGTTCAACGCATCGGCCTCGGAGACATATTTGGCGCGGGTGCCGATGATGGCGGCGATCTCCACTTCCCAATCGAGCTTGGTCGAGCCGCGCGGCTTCTCCACGGCGTCGTTCGGGCCAGAGAGGGCGGTGTTGGCCTTCAGGAAGAAGATCGGCTCGGACGGAATGGGATTGCCGGTTTCCTTGGCATGGTCGGTGTAGTTCAGCCCGATCGCGACGAATTTCGAGATGCCGGTGACCGGCGCGCCGAAGCGCGGGTTGCCGGGAACAGCAGGCAGCTTGGACGGATCGAGCGCGGCCAGCTTGGCCAGGGATTCCGGCGAATAGGCCTCGCCGGTGAGGTCCTTCAGATGCGCCGACAGGTCGCGCAACTGGCCGGATTTGTCGATCAGGCCGGGCTTTTCCTCACCCTTCGCGCCGTAACGAACAAGCTTCATTTTTGATCACTCCCTACAGGGGTTTTTGGGCTTTACGGACTTAGGACGCTTCATGGAGCAGCGCGGGGCGAAATTCAACTGCCGAAAACGGGAAGCGGGTAGGTAGGATGGGCAAAGGCGCACTTGCGCCGTGCCCACCATCAAACGCCTCGCTCGCAATGGTGGGCACGCTGCGCTTTGCCCACCCTACGCATTGTCCAGAGCGATGAACTTGAAGGCTTCCCCCTCGCGCTTGATGTGACCGGCGGTGAAATGGCCGCCGATCACCAGCGTCGGCGTGTCGGCAAAGCGGGAGAACAATTCGCGCCGCGTCACCGCCGATTGCTTGTGGTCCGAATCCGCCGTCGAGGACCAGTCCGGATGGGCCATCTGGCAGGGATGGTGGGCGACGTCGCCGGTGAGCAGCGCTTCCTCGCCGTCGGAGCGGATGTGGATGCTCATATGGCCCGGGCTGTGGCCGGGCGTCGGGATCAGCGTGATCTCCTCCGTCAGGCGGTGGTCGGAAGGCACGAGATCGGCCCTGTCGGCATCCGCGATCGGCTTCACGGAATCCGTGAATACCGCGATGTTGTCGGGCGATTTGCCGTGGTCGCGCCAATGCTCGAATTCGGTCCGGCCGAACACGTAGCGGGCGTTGGAGAAGGTCGGCACCCATGCGCCGTCGACGAGTTTCGTGTTCCAGCCGACATGGTCGACATGCAGGTGCGTGCACAGCACGGTGTCGATGCTATCGGGGGGAAAGCCCGCCGCGGTCAGCGTCTCCAGGAAGGGATGCTTGCGGTTGTTCCAGCTCGGCACGTTGCGGCCCTGCTTGTCATTGCCGAGCCCGGTGTCGACGATGATCCGCCGTGTCGGCGTCTCCACCAGCAGCGAATGGATCGACATTTTCAGCCGGCCTTCGTCGGTGGCAAAATGCGGTATGAGCCAGGGCAGCTTCTGGACTTCTTCGTTGGTCGCGAGCGGCAGGATGAAACGGGTGTGCCCGACCGTCTCCAATTCGACGACCTTCGTGATCTTGACCCTGCCTACTTTCCATTCCATCCCACCGCTTCCTTCTTTTGAGCATGATCTTTTCGGAAGATCGGTACCCACTTTTCCCGATCACGCTCTCCCGATCAGGCTCTAACGAGCGCAATCAACGATAACGGTGCCGAGCTTGTCTCCCTTCTCGACCGCGAGGTGAGCCTGTGCCGTCTCCGACAGCGCAAACTGGCCGGCGATGTTGTGAAGGCGCGGTCCGGCGGCGAGCCATTTCGTGATGTCGGCTTGAGCTGCGGCGAGCAACGGCGGCGGCAGCGCGAACAGCACCAGCGCGCGCAAGGCGATGCACTTCTCCATCAATTCGCGCATCGGCACGACGGGGTTGCGGTTGCCGTTGGTGGCGTAGACGGCGATCGTGGAATTGACCGCCATCAGCTTCAGCGTAGCAGCGAGATTGCCGCCGAAATCGACATCGACCACGCGGTCGACGCCGCGTTGATGAGTGAAGGCCATCGCCTTCGCAACGACATCTTCCTCTTTGTAGTTGATCACGAGATCGGCGCCCGCGCGCCGCGCCTGCTCGGCCTTGTGTGATGAGCTGACGGTTGCGATCACCTCGGCGCCGCCCCATTTCGCCAGTTGCACGGCATAATGGCCGACCGCGCCGGCGCCGCCGGTGACCAGCACCGTCTTGCCCACGATCGGCCCGTCCGCAAACAGGCAGCACCACGCGGTCATGCCGGGGATGCCGAGAGTGGCGCCTTCCGCGAATGAGAGATGATCCGGCAGCGGCGTCACCAGGTGCTCGGCGAGGGTGATATATTCCGCGGCGGTGCCAAAGGCGCGGCCGTTGCGCTGGCCGTTGAACAGCCAGACCCGGTCACCGACCTTGAACCGCTTCACGCCGTCGCCGACCTGGTCGATGATCCCGGCGCCATCGCTGTTCGGGATCACGCGTGGATATTCCATCGCTCGATAATTGCCGCCGCGGCGGCCGACATCGGCGGGATTGACGCCGGAGCCCTCCAGGCGGATCCGCACCTCGCCTGCAGCCGCCACCGGCGTCGGCATCTCGCCGAAGGTCAGGACCTCTGCCGCCGGCCCTGTCCGCTCGTACCAGACCGCTCTCACAGCGTGACCATCTTCACAGCGTGCCCGGGAAGGCGCCGCCGTCGAGCAGGATGTTCTGGCCGGTGATGAAGCCGGCCCTGGCGCCGCACAGGAACGCGCAGGCGTAGCCGAACTCCTCGGGATCGCCGAAGCGGCCGGCGGGATTGAGCTTGGCGCGCTCGGCCAGCACTTGCTGGGGGGTGATGCCGCGCTTCTCGGCTTCCGGTTTCGCGGTGCCGAGCAGGCGGTCGGTCTCGAACGGCCCCGGCAGCAGCGCATTGATGGTGACGTTGTTGATGACGGTCTTGCGTGAGAGGCCCGCGACGAAGCCGGTAAGGCCGGCGCGCGCACCGTTGGAAAGTCCCAAAATCTCGATCGGCGCCTTCACCGCGGCGGAGGTGATGTTGACGATGCGGCCGAATTTCCGTGCCATCATGCCGTCGACGGTGGCCTTGATCAGCTCGATCGGGGTCAGCATGTTGGCGTCGATCGCCTTGATCCAGTCGTCGCGGGTCCAGTTGCGGAAATCGCCGGGCGGCGGACCGCCGGCATTGTTGATCAGGATGTCCGGTTCCGGGCAGGCCTTCAGCACAGCCTCGCGGCCCGCGGGCGTCGTGATGTCGCCGACGATCTCAGTGACGGTGACGTCGGGATGCGCTTTGCGAATCTCGTCGGCGGTCTTCTTCAGCGCTTCCGCGCCGCGCGCCGTCAAGGTGACATGGACGCCCTCATTGGCGAGCGCGATGGCGCAGGCGCGGCCCAGACCCTTGCTCGAGGCGCAGACGATGGCGCGGCGCCCTTTGATCTCAAGATCCACTGTTTCACTCCCGTGATGTCAGGTGGTTTCTAGAATGTTCGATGGGACCACTTTAGCCAACGCCGCGCGGCCTGATAAGTCCTGCGGCGTTGCGCCTGCCGAAATCGTAGGTATCAATGCGCGCATATCAGGTTCTAGGAAACGTACCCATGTCCGATCTGTTCGATGTCAGCCAGGAAACCATCTTGATCACCGGCGCAAGCCAGGGGCTGGGGCGGCAATTCGCCCGCGTCCTTTCCGCGCATGGCGCCGCCGTCGTCCTGGCGGCACGGCAGACCGGCAAGCTGAAGAGCCTGGAGGAGGAGATCAGGGGCAAGGGCGGCCGCGCGAGCGCGGTGCAGATGGACGTCACCGACATCGGTAGCATCGGCAAGGCGCTGGATGCCGCGGAAGCCGCATTCGGTCCGGTCAGCGTGCTGATCAACAATGCCGGCATCGCCATCGAGAAATTGTCGACCGAGCAGACCGAGGCGGATTGGGACGCCGTGATCAACGCCAATCTCAAGGGCGCCTATTTTCTGGCGACCGAACTGGCGCGGCGGATGATGGCGCGCAAGCAGGAGGGCAACATCGTCAATATCGCCTCCGTGCTCGGCCTCGGCGTGATGAAATTCCTCTCGCCCTACACGGTCTCGAAGGCCGGCATCATCCAGGCCACCAAGGTGATGGCGCTGGAGCTCGCCGGCAACAACATCCGCATCAACGCGCTGGCGCCCGGCTATATCGACACCGAGATGAACCACGATTTCTGGGCGACGCCGGCCGGCGAGAAACTGACAAAACGGATTCCGCAGCGCCGGGTCGGCGCCGAATCCGACCTCGACGGCGCGATCCTGCTGCTGGCCTCAAAAGCCTCGCGCTACATGACCGGCACTGTGGTGACGGTCGACGGCGGGTTCTTGCTGAACTGAGCCATCACCCGGCCGTCCTCTGATTCTCTTGGTCCGAGGCTCCCCTTTTGCGGCCTTTTCGGCAAGGGAGGTTCCAAACGCCCGATTCGCGCACGAATCCTGTTAATTTGGCCGTCACAAAACCTCAAAAAACCTGTGCCGAAGGGCTTTCCAAAGCGGATCAGCATTGATACATACGCCTCGCGCCCGGTTGCCCTCGGCCCCGGGTCGCCTTCTCAGGAAGTTTTCGAACGGATCGAGCGGCGCCCTTCCAAGCGTTGTCCGCTTCACGTTCGGCCTCTCTCCATGCAAGGCGGAAATCCGGTTTAACGCGGGGTGGAGCAGCCCGGTAGCTCGTCAGGCTCATAACCTGAAGGTCATAGGTTCAAATCCTATCCCCGCAACCAAGTTGGTAGAAAGCCCCAGCAATCTCAGTTGATTGCTGGGGCTTTCTTTTTGATGACCCGAATAGCCTCGATCGCCCGGCTGGCAGGTTCAAGGCCGCTCCGGCCAGCGTTCGTGGCTCCATGGGAAGAGCGACGCCGGGAAATCGGCGGCATAGCGATGACCTATCGGCGTGCGGGCCCCCCCTTGTGGAGGATTCGGGTAGGCAATTGTTTGCACAGTATTGAGGACCCTATTCAGCTAGGCCGTGTGGACAGTTACCTTATCCAGAGCAGAGTGGCGGCAATGGCGACGACGGCGAAGTAGTTTCGCGCG
>NZ_JBEGDB010000173.1:0-16933 GCF_043638955.1 Bradyrhizobium sp. 31Argb
CGCTAATCCTTCGCCGTCATCAGGCTGGATAGAGGACTTCCACCTCCAAGCTGTCGTTCATACTCGGCACACCGCTAACGGGTCCGCGCGAAGCGCGGCCCGATGACAGGCTTCGCGCCGTCTCGAACCGTGAGGCCCAACTGTCACTCAGGTCGCCACCGCGCCATTGCCGGCCGTCTCCAGGCGGAAGGCGGCGGCGAAGAGGGCGCGAGTGTAGTTGCTCTTCGGATTCTTGAACAGCTCGGAGGCCGGCCCCTCCTCCTCGACCTTGCCGGACTTCATCACGATCAGATGGCTGGCGAGCGACGCCACCACGCGCAAATCATGCGAGATGAACATGTAGGTGAGGTCGCGCTTGCGCTGCAATTCGCGCAAGAGGTCGACCATCTGCGCCTGGAACAGCATGTCGAGCGCGCTGGTCGGCTCGTCCAGCACCACAAAATTCGGCTCCAGCACCACCGCGCGCGCGATCGAGATGCGCTGGCGCTGGCCGCCGGAGAACTCATGCGGGTAGCGGAAGCGCCATTCCGGCTTCAGGCCGACATCCGTCAGAGCCTTGATCACCCGCGCCTCGCGCTCTTCGGCCGATAACTGGCGCTGATGAACCGTCAGCCCTTCGGCCACGATGTCGCCGACCGACATACGCGGGCTCAGCGCGCCGAACGGATCCTGGAACACGATCTGCATGTCGCGGCGGAACGGGCGCATCTGCTTGAAGCGCAGGCCCTGGATGTTGCTCCCTAAGAACACGATCGGCCCGTCGGAGGAGATCAATCGCAGCAGCGCGAGCCCCAGCGTGGTCTTGCCCGAGCCGGATTCGCCGACCACGCCGAGCGTCTCGCCCTTGCGCACCGCGATGCTGACGCCATCGACCGCTTTGATATGACCGACAGTGGAGCGCAGCAATCCGCGCTTGATCGGGAACCAGACCTTCAGATTATCCGCCGAGATCACCACCGGCTGGTCCGGGCGTGGCGGCGCCGGGTCGGGCTTCGGCTCCGCGGCGAGAAGATCGCGCGTATAAGGATGCTTGGGCGCGGTGAAGACCTGCTCGACCGGGCCATGTTCGACGATCTTGCCGCCATTCATGACGCAGACGGTGTCGGCGATGCGGCGGACAATGCCGAGATCATGGGTGATGAACAGCATGCTCATGCCGAGCCGGGTGCGGATCTCGGCCAGCAGCGCCAGGATCTGCGCCTGCACGGTGACGTCGAGCGCCGTCGTCGGCTCATCCGCGATCAAAAGGTCGGGCTCATTGGCGAGCGCCATCGCGATCATCACCCGCTGGCGCTGGCCGCCGGAGAGCTGATGCGGATAGCTTTGCAGCCGCGTCTCGGGCTCGGGAATGCCGACCTGCGTCAGGAGCTCAATGGTGCGCGCCCGCGCCGCCGCGCCGCGCACGCCGCTGTGCAGCGACAGGATCTCGCCGATCTGCCCCTCGATGGTGTGGAGCGGATTGAGCGAGGTCATCGGCTCCTGGAAGATGATCGAGATGTCGTTGCCCCGCACCTCGCGCATCTCTCGCTCCGAGGCGGTAAGAAGGTCACGGCCCTTGAAGCGGATGGTGCCGGAAGGATGCGACGCGGCCGGATAGGGCAGCAATTTCAGGACCGACAGCGCGCTGACGGACTTGCCCGAGCCGGATTCGCCGACCAGCGCGAGGCATTCGCCACGCTTGATCGAGAACGAGACATGGTCGACCGCGATCGACGGGCCGAACGCGACCGAGAGGTCGCGGACATCGAGCAGCGGCTGGTTGATGGCGTCCATGATGCTGCCCTCTACCTGAACGTCTTGCGTGGGTCGAAGGCGTCGCGCGCGGCCTCGCCGATGAAGATCAGGAGCGAGAGCATGATCGCGACCGAGAAGAAGCCGGTGAAGCCGAGCCACGGCGCCTGCACATTGGCCTTGCCCTGCGCCAGCAACTCGCCGAGCGAAGGCGAGCCAGGCGGCAGGCCGAAGCCCAGGAAGTCCAGCGCGGTCAGCGTCATCACCGAGGACGAGACGATGAACGGCAGGAAGGTCATGGTCGCCACCATCGCGTTCGGCAACAGGTGGCGGAACATGATCACCGCATTGGAGACGCCGAGCGCGCGCGCCGCCTGGATGTACTCGAAATTGCGCCCGCGCAGGAATTCCGCACGCACCAGGCCGACCAGCGACACCCAGGAGAACAACAGGAGGATGCCGAGCAGGATGAAGAAGCCCGGCGGCAGCACCGCGGAGATGATCAGAAGCAGATAGAGCGAGGGGATCGCGGTCCAGACCTCGATCAGGCGCTGGAAGGTGAGATCGATCCAGCCGCCGAAATAGCCCTGCACGCCGCCGGCGGCGACGCCGATGATCGAGGACAGGATGGTCAGCGTGAGGCCGAACAGCACCGAAATCCGGAAACCGTAGATCAGGCGCGCGACCACGTCGCGGCCCTGGTCGTCGGTGCCGAGCCAGTTGTATTCGAGGTCGCGGCAGCCGCTGAGATGCTTCCTCTCGACCACCTCCTTGCACTGCTCTTCGGTCAGCAGCCAGGTCGGCTTCGACGGCGCCGGGGTCGGCAGATCGAGATTGTGGGTGTCGTAGGAATAGCGGATCGGCGGCCAGATGATGGTGCCGCTCTTGGCCGCGATCTGCTTCTGCAAGTAGGGATCGCGGTAGTCAGCCGTGGTCTCGAAATCGCCGCCGAACGTCGTCTCCGCATAGTTGAAGAGCACCGGCCAATAGAACCGGCCGTCATATCTGACCATCAGCGGGCGATCATTCGCAATGAAATTGGCGAACAGCGAGACCACGAACAGCACCAGGAAGATCCAGAACGACCAGTAGCCCCGGCGGTTGGCCTTGAAGTTCTGCCAGCGGCGCTTGTTGAGCGGCGACGGCTCGAAGGGATGGCGGCTCGGCGGCACGGCCTCGCCGAGCGGCGATTGCGTGGTGGTCTCGACGGGTTGGGGCGCGAGCATCGTCATCAGACTTCCCTCGCCTCGAAATCGATCCGGGGATCGATCCACATGTAAGCGAGATCGGAGATCAGGTTCACGACCAGGCCGACCAGCGAAAAGATGAACAGCGTGCCGAACACCACCGGATAGTCGCGGTTCAGGACGCTCTCGAAGCCGAGCAGGCCGAGCCCGTCGAGCGAGAAGATGGTCTCGATCAAAAGCGAGCCGGAGAAGAAGGCGTGGATGAACGCGCTCGGGAAGCCGGCGATCACGATCAGCATCGCGTTACGGAAGATGTGGCCGTACAGCACCTGCGTCTCGCTGCAGCCCTTGGCGCGCGCGGTCATGACATATTGCTTGCGGATCTCGTCCAGGAACGAGTTCTTGGTCAAGAGCGTCATGGTGGCAAACGCCCCGAGCGCCATCGAGATCAAGGGCAGCGTGATGTGCCAGAAATAGTCGAGGATCTTCCAGTACCAGGGGAATTGCGACCAGCCGTCCGAGGTCAATCCGCGCAACGGGAACACGTTGAAGAACGAGCCGCCGGCGAACAGGATGATCAACAGGATCGCGAACAGAAAGCCGGGAATCGCAAAGCCGACGATGATCACCGCCGAGGTCCAGGTATCGAACCGAGAGCCGTCATGCACGGCTTTCCGGATGCCGAGCGGGATCGAGATCAGATAGGTCAGCAGCGTCATCCAGATGCCGAGCGACATCGACACCGGCAGCTTCTCCTTGATCAGCTGGATCACGCTGACGTCGCGGAAATAGCTCTTGCCGAAATCGAAGCGGGCGAAATTCCATACCATCAGCGCGAAGCGCTCGGGCGCCGGCTTGTCGAAGCCGAACTGCTTTTCGAGATTCTTGATGAAGGCGGGATCGAGCCCCTGCGCGCCGCGGTACTTCGAGTTGACGGCGTCCGCCGAGGCGCCGCCTGGCGCGCGCGCGGCAAAATCGCCGCCGGAAGAACCCGAAACCCGCGAGGAGCCGCCGGTATCGGCGCCGGAAAGCTGCGCCAGCACCCGCTCGACCGGCCCGCCGGGCGCGAATTGCACGACCACGAAGGACACGAAGAGGATGCCGAGCAGCGTCGGCACCATCAGGAGAATGCGGCGGGCGATATAGGCGGTCATGTCTTACTTCGCCTGTTCGGCGTTGGCGGCCTTGGCCGGGTCGATCCACCAGTTCTCCGGCGCTCCCACGCCTTGCGCGTAACGCGCCGGCTTCGGCGGATGGGCGAACAGGTCCCAATAGGCCACCTTGTGCGTGTTGGCGTACCATTGCGGCACCCAATAGCGGCCGGCGCGGAACACGCGGTCGAAAGCGCGGCAGGCGGTGGTCAGTTCCGCCCTGGTCTCGGCGGCGATGATCTTCTCGACCAACGCATCGATCACCGGGCTGGAAATGCCTGCGAGGTTATAGGAGCCTTTGGTGTTGGCGGCCTGCGACGAAAAGAACGCCCGCATGACATCGCCCGGCGTCGCCGACATCGAAAAGCGCTGGATGGTCATGTCGAAATCGAAATCCTCCAGCCGCGCGCGATACTGCACGGCATCGATCAGCCGGAAGGTGGCGTCGATGCCGAGCACGGCAAGGTTCTTGATGTACGGCCCGTGGTGGGGCTGGATCGAGGCTTCGTCGTTGAGGAATTCGATGGTGAAAGGCTCGCCGTTCGGCAACAGCCGCTTGCCGTCCTTGACCACGCAGCCGGCCTCGTTGAGCAATTGCGCCGCCTTGCGCAGCAGCGCCCGGTCCTGCCCCGAACCGTCGGACACCGGCGGCACGAAGGGCATGCCGAACACCTCGTCCGGCACCTGGCCGCGGAACGGCTCCAGCAGCGCCAGCTCTTCCGGCGACGGCGGGCCGGACACCATCATGTCCGAGTTTTGGAACGGCGAATGGGTGCGCGCATAGGCGCCGTACATGATGGTCTTGTTGGTCCATTCGAAATCGAAGGCATAGATCAGCGCCTCGCGCACGCGCGGGTCTTTGAACTTGTCGCGGCGCATGTTGATGAACCAGCCCTGCGCGCCCGACGGCGTCTCGTCCGGCAACAGCTCGCGCTTGACGCGGCCGTCCTTGATCGCGGGAAAATCATAGCGCGTCGCCCAGATGCGGGCGGTGAGTTCCTCGCGATAGAGATAGTTTTTGCCCGTGAAGCCTTCGAATGCGACGTCGCGGTCGCGATAGAATTCGTAGCGGACGGTATCGAAATTGAAGCTGCCGCGGCAGACCGGAAGATCGGCAGCCCACCAGTCCTTGACGCGATCATATTCGATGAAGCGATTGACCTCGAAGCGGCCGACCTTGTACGGCCCCGAGCCGAGCGGCGTATCCAGCGTCGATTCCTCGAACGGCCGATTGGCGTAATAGGCCTTCGAGAAGATCGGCAGGCCCGCGACATAAAGCGGGACGTCGCGCGCGCGCTTCGGCGCGAAGCTGGCGACGACGGTCGCATCGTCGAGCGCCTCGGCCTTGATGAAATCGCGGAGCTGAACCAGGACCATCGGGTGGCCCTTTTCCTTCAGCATGTTCAGCGAGAAGGCGACGTCGTGGGCGGTCAGCTTCGAGCCGTCATGAAATCGCGCCTCGGGGCGGATCGTGAAAGTATAGCTGAGCTTGTCGGGCGAAATCCGCACCGACTTCGCCGCGAACCCATACATCGCATCAGGCTCGTCGCTGGCGCGCCCCATCAACGTCGCAAACGTCATGCCCATGCCCTGCGCCCCCTCACCTTTGAGGACGTAGGCGTTGAGCGAATTGAACGTGAAATAGGACTGGTTATAGTCGCGGACCGACGGGATCAGCGAGAACATGCCGCCCTTCGGCGCATTGACGTTGACATAGTCGAAATGGTGGAAGTCGGCGGGATATTTCAAATCGCCGAACGCCGACATGCCATGCATCTCGACGCCGTTATCGGCGGCTGCCGGACGAAGCCGCGTCGCGCATAGCGCACCGATGCCGAGGCCGAGCGCGTACCGACGGGTGAATAGCGCCATACCCGAAAAATCCCTCAAGACCGTTTGCCGATCCGGTTTGCCTTGTCCACGTCATACCACCACAATGAGGGCAGGCCGGAGCGCGCGTATTTCGGTAGTTCCGCGTGGCCGAAGCGATCCCAGAGCGCATAGCGCGCGTAGGGATAGCCGAACTGCGGCACCACGTAGAAATTCCAGAGCAGCACCCGGTCCAGCGCCTTGGTCGCGGCGACGAGGCTGGCACGGTCCTTGGCGAAGATGACCTTCTCGATCAGCGCATCTACTGCCGGGTTCTTGATGCCGATGGTGTTCTTGGATCCCTGCTGATCCACGGCCTGCGAGCCCCAGAATTCGCGCTGCTCATTGCCGGGCGAGAGCGACTGGCCCCAGAGGTCGGTGATGATGTCGAAATCGAAACTGCGGATGCGGTTCTCGTACTGCACGTCGTCGACGACACGGATCGAGGCAGTGACGCCGATGCGTTCCAGCGACGGCTTGAAGAACAGCGCGATCCGCTCGGAGGAAGGATCCTGCACCAGGATCTCCACGGTCACCGGCTTGCCCGACGGATCGACCAGCTTGCGCTCGCGCACCTCGAAGCCGGCCTCCTTCAACAGCCTGGTGGCCTCGCGCAAATTGGCGCGCACCGCTTCGGGGTTGCCGCCGATCGGGTTCGTGTACGGCGTCGTGAAGACTTCCGGCGGCACCTTGTCGCGCACGGTCTCGAGGAGCTCGAGCTCCTGCCCCTGCGGCAAGCCGGAAGAGGCCAATTCTGTGCCCTCGAAATAGCTGTTGATGCGCTTGTACTGACCATAGAAGAGCTGCTTGTTCATCTCCTCGAAATCGAACGCAAAGTTGAAGGCGCGCCGGAGACGCGCGTCCTTGAATTGAGCGCGGCGCAGGTTGAGCACGAAACCCTGCATGCGGCCGGAATCGTTGATTGGAAACTCCTGCTTGACGACGCGTTTCTCGGTCACGGCCGGGAAGTCATACGCAGTCGCCCACTGCTTCGCCGAGTTCTCGGTGATCCAGTCCGCCTGGTCGGCCTTGAAAGCTTCGAGCGCGACGACGTTGTCGCGGAAGAATTCGAAACGCAGCTCGTCGAAATTATTCTGGCCGATCTGGACCGGCAACTTGGCGCCCCAATAGTCCTTCACGCGCTCGAGCCGGACCGAGCGGCCGGCGACGAAATCAGCGATCCGATAAGCGCCCGAGCCGAGCGGCTTCTCCAGCGTAGTCGCCGAAACATCGCGCTTGCGGCCCTGGCTGTCGGTGCCTTCCCAGTAATGCTTCGGCAGCACCAGCAATTCGCCGACGATGTGCGGCAATTCGCGATTGCCGGGAGCGTCGAAGGTGAATTTGACGTCGCGCTCGCCGGTCTTTTCGGCCTTGGTCACGTGCCGGTAATAGGAGGAATAGAACGGGCTTTGCTTCTTCAACGTCTCGAGCGAGAAGATGACGTCCTCCGGCGTCACCGGCTTGCCGTCGTGCCAGCGCGCTTCCTTGCGCAGCCGGTAGATCACCCAGCTATAGTCGTCGGGATGGGATGCGCCTTCGGCGAGCAGGCCATATTCGGTCGCGATCTCATCCTGCGAGCGCGACATCAGCGTCTCATAGATCATGATCGCGGCCGGCGCGATCGAGCCCTTCACGCCCATCACCGCGACGTTGAAGTTGTCGTACGTGCCGAGCGAGATGATCCGCGCGACGCCGCCCTTCGGCGCATCCGGATTGACATAGTCGAAACGCTGGAAGCCGGCCGGATATTTGATGTCGCCGAACAGCGACAGCGCGTGGCGCCACGCCGGCTCACTGCCTCCCGGGTCCGCCTGCGCGCTCGACATCGCCGGAATGCCGGCTGCCATGCCCATCATGGGGGTCAGCGCGGCCACCGCGCCGGTCTGCAGAAGGTGTCGTCGGGTAATGGCCAAGGGGAGCTTCCTGTCGTGAACCGGGGTTACGCACTAAGTGCGTAATATAGGGCAAGGTTTCGGCGGATTATGTTGCTTTTTCCTCATCTTGGAAGCCTGGGGGCCATCACGTGTGCGGCGAAACGTCCCGATGACAAACCTGCGATCCATACGGAAACGGCCAGGCAACGCCTGGCCGTTCCGATTGAATCCATGAGGGAAATGCTATTTCGACGCCGTCGGCAGCGGCTGGGGATGATCCGACAGCGAATTCAGGTAGGCGATCACGTCTGCGCGCTCGCTGTCCTTCGGAATACCGGCGAAGCCCATCGCGGTACCCGGGATGAAACCCTTCGGGTTGGTGAGGAACTTGTTGAGGTCGTCGAAGGTCCAGGTGCCGCCCTTGGCCTTCATCGCGGCCGAGAAGTTGAACCCGCGTCCTTCGCCCCGGGGCTCGCCGACGATGCCAAAGAGATTGGGGCCGACGCGGTTCGGGCCGCCCTTTTCGAAGGTGTGGCAGGCTGCGCACTTCTTGGCGGCCGCCGAGCCCTTTTCCACAGAGGCGGTCTGCAGCAGCTTCTCGATCGGCTCGGAGGGTGCGGCGGCTTCCGCCGGTCCGCCCTTGCTCGCCTCTTTCACGGCGATCTCGAAACCGGGCTTCTCCAGCGGCTTCGGCGTGAACACCGCCTGCGCGCCAAAGCTCGTCACCAGGACAATGAGGCAGGTGCCGAGGATCGCACCGAGAATTTTGTTGAGTTCGAAGGAGTCCATTTCGGATCAGGCTCCAGGCCTAAAATGTCGACTTCAGGCGGGCCGAATGGCCGCGGGGGTGAGCCTCGGAATCAGCCCTCGTCGCGCCTCCCCCGAGCAGAGTTGAGATATCGGTTTGCCTGCGCTCTGGCAACCCGTATAAACGCGCCGGCTTTTACCCTGTCCCCACCCTGATTCCTGCCGCCGGCAGGGTTTCGATACGATGGCTGACTCGCGGATTTTGGTGCTGATTCCCGCCCGCATGGCGGCCACGAGGCTGCCGGGCAAGCCGCTCCTCGACATTGCCGGCCAGCCGATGATTGTCCACGTATTGCGCCGGGCGGAAGAAGCCAACATCGGCCGGGTCGCGGTCGCGACCGATACGCCGGAGATCGCCGCTGCCGTCACGGCGGCCGGCGGCGAGGTGGTGATGACCCGCGCCGATCACCCCTCCGGCTCCGACCGCATCTTTGAGGCCGCAACCACGCTCGATCCGCAAGGCAAGGCCGGGATTGTGGTCAATCTGCAGGGCGATTTCCCGACCATCACGACGGACACGATCCGCGCCGTGCTGCCGCCGCTCGACGACCCCGCAGTCGATATCGCGACCCTCGCCTCCGAGATCCACACCGAGGAGGAGAGCGTCAACCCGAACGTGGTGAAGGCGGTCGGCTCGCCGATCACAACACGGCGGCTGCGCGCGCTCTATTTCACCCGTACCACGGCGCCGTTCGGCGACGGGCCGCGCTACCACCATATCGGCCTCTACGCTTATCGCCGCGCCGCGCTGGAGCGGTTCGTGAGGTTGCCGCCCTCGCCCCTGGAACAGCAGGAGAAGCTCGAGCAGCTCCGCGCGCTGGAGGCCGGGATGCGGATCGACGTCACCATCGTCGACACCGTGCCGCGCGGCGTCGACACCCCGGCCGACCTCGAAACCGCCCGGCGCATACTGGCCAAAACCTGAACCGCTGCTAGAGCATGATCCGGAAAAGTGGAAACCGGTTTTCCGAAAAGATCATGCTCAAACAAAGAGATGAGATCATGATCCGGTTCCGAAGAATCGGATCATGATCTAAAACCTCGCCAGGAAAACGATATGACCAAGAAGCTGAAAATCGCCTTCCAGGGCGAGCCCGGAGCCAATTCCCACATCGCGATCGTCGAGGCCTATCCCGACGCCGAGCCGATGCCCTGCCCGACCTTCGAGGACGCGCTGTCGGCGATTTCCTCCGGCGAGGCCGATCTCGGCATGATCCCGATCGAGAACTCGGTCGCCGGCCGCGTCGCCGACATCCACCATCTGTTGCCGGCCTCCGGCCTGTTCATCGTCGGCGAATGGTTCCTGCCGGTCCGGCATCAGTTGATGGCGGTGAAGGGGACAAAGCTCGCCGACATCAGGAGCGTGGAGAGCCATGTGCATGCGCTCGGCCAGTGCCGGCGCATCATCCGCAAGCTCGGCGTCAGGCCGATCGTCGCCGGCGACACCGCCGGCAGCGCTCGGGACATTTCCGAGCGTGGCGACAAAAGCGTCGCCGCCATCGCCTCGCGCCTTGCCGCCGACATCTACGGCCTCGATATCCTGGCCGAAGACATCGAGGACGAGGCCCACAACACCACCCGCTTCGTGGTGCTGGCACGCGAAGCCAGATGGGCCGAGCAGGATTCGGGCCCGCTGGTCACGACGTTTGTATTCCGGGTGCGCAACCTGCCCGCGGCGCTCTACAAGGCGCTCGGCGGCTTCGCCACCAACGGCGTCAACATGACCAAGCTCGAAAGCTACATGGTCGACGGCAATTTCTTTGCCACGCAATTTTATGCCGACGTCGACGGCCACCCCTATGATCGCGGATTGGCCTTCGCGCTCGAAGAGCTGAAATTCTTCTCCCGCGAATTCCGCATCGTGGGCGTCTATCCCGCCCACCCCTTCCGCGCAACCTTCAGCGAGAAGGCGGATTGAGGCGCGCAAGCCCTCTCCCAGGTCCACCCGGGCTACGAAGCTTCGTTTGGCCGGGACGACAGCTTACGCCGCCGCCTTCTTCGCAAGCCCGAACGCATCCGCCAGCAGGCTGTACGACTTCTTCCGCGCCTCGTGGTCATACACGGCGGTGATGATCATCAGCTCATCCGCCTCGGTCGCCGCGATCAGCGGCTGCAGTTTTGCCATCACCGTCGCCGGGCCGCCGACGAAGAAGCGCGAGCGGTTGCGGGCGATGGAAGCACGCTCGGCGTCCGTATAGGGATAGGCCAGCGCCTCCTCGACGCTCGGCAGCGGCAGATACTGGCCGCGATCCCGGCGCAGCCGGTTGAGGTCCATCGACAGCGCCAGCTTCTCCGCCTCTTCATCGGTCTCGGCCGCCACCGCCGCCACCGCGAGGATCGCCTGCGGCGTCTGGCGCCAGGGCGACGGCTTGAAATGGGCGCGGTAGTTGGTCATCGCATCGACCGCGTCATGGGTCGCGAAATGATGCGCGAAGCCGAAACCCATGCCGACCTGCGCAGCGAGCTCGGACGAATAGGCGCTGGAGCCGAGCAGCCAGATCGGCGGCAGCGGCGAATCGTCGGGCATCGCCACCACATTGTTGAAGGGGTGGCCGGACGGGAACTCGCGCGTCTCCCACAGCGTCAGTTCGTGCAGCCGCTCCAGGAAATCGTCGCCCTCGCGGCGATCGAGCCGGCTGCGCAGCGCGTAGGCCGTGGCACCGTCGATGCCGGGCGCACGCCCCAAACCAAGATCGATGCGGCCGGGGAACAGCGCCTCGAGCATCTTGAAGCGCTCGGCAACCACCAGCGGCGCGTGGTTGGGCAGCATCACGCCGCCGGAACCGACGCGGATATTCCGGGTGACGGCAGCGATCTGCCCGATCATCAAGTCCGGCGCGGGGCTCGCGACGGAGGCGAGGTTGTGGTGCTCGGCGAGCCAATACCTGAGATAGCCGAGCCCATCGACATGGCGCGCCAGATCGATGCTGTTGCGCAGCGCTGCGGCGGGCTTTGTGGCTGTGGTGACGACCGAAAGGTCCAGGACGGAAAGCGGAATCATCGCGGTAAGCTAGGGCGGCACATTGAAACCACAAAGCCCCTCCGCGTGCAGATCAGCCCCGCGACGCCCCGAAGCGGAGCGGCCACGTCGACAGTGGGACAAAACGTCGTTAATCCGTAACAATTCTTCCTTGCCCACACCCAAGGAGGGAACCGAATTGACCGGAACGTTATAGAAACAGGCTATAATTTTGGGATTTTTGCGATAAGCCGCGAAACCTATACTCCTGCCCACCGCAAATTGAAGTTCTCGCACTGAGCTAACAGATTCACTCAAAGTGGGCCATTTCCCATTCCTGATGGGCTGTTTGCCCGCCCCGCTTTGCCCTATCTTACCGTCTTGACCACCCAGCCTGTGCCGATTGTCCCGTGGAGTTTGTGAGAGCCATGACCGAGGTTGCCGCCCCGCCGTTCAGGACTCCCGCCATTTCCTTCGAGTTCTTCCCGCCGAAGACCGAGGAGATGGAGCGTAACTTGTGGGACACGATCAACCGGCTGGCGCCGCTGTCGCCCACCTTCGTCTCCGTGACCTATGGCGCCGGCGGCTCGACCCGCGAGCGCACCCATTCGACCATCGCCCGCATCCTGAACGAAACCACGCTGTTGCCGGCGGCGCATCTGACCTGCGTCAGCGCCTCGCGCGGAGAGATCGACGAGATCGTCGACCGCTATCACGAGGTCGGCGTCCGCCACATCGTGGCGCTGCGCGGCGACCCGCCGGGCGGCATCGGCACGCCCTATTACACCCATCCGGACGGCTACCAGAGCTCGCCGGAGCTGGTCGCCGGCATCAAGAAGCGTCATCCCGATATCGAGATTTCGGTCTCGGCCTATCCGGAGAAACACCCCGAAAGCGCGAATTTCGACGCCGATATCGACACGCTGAAAGCCAAGGTCGATGCCGGCGCCACGCGCGCCATCACCCAGGTGTTCTTCGACAACGATCTCTATTTCCGCTACCTCGACCGGGTGCGGGCGCGCGGCATCGATATCCCGATCGTGCCGGGCATCATGCCGATGCACAATTTCAAGCAGGCCCGCAATTTCGTCACCCGCGCCGGCACCACGGTGCCGGACTGGTTCGCGGCGAAATTCGAGGGCCTCGATGACGACGCCGAGACCCGCAAGCTGGTGGCAGCCACCGTTGCCGCCGGCCAGGTGCAGAAACTGGCCAAGCACGGCGTCGACACCTTCCACTTCTACACCATGAACCGCGCCGATCTCGTGTTCGCGATCAGCCACCTGCTCGGCATCCGTCCGAACGGTGCGAAGAAAGCTGCCTGAAGAATGACCGTGCCTGTCTCTCCCAAGCGTACCGCCCTCATTGCTGCCGCGCGCGAGCGCATCCTCGTGCTCGACGGCGCCATGGGCACGATGATCCAGGGCCTGCAATTCGATGAGGCGGCGTTCCGCGGCGAACGCTTCAAGGATTTCCACCGCGATATCAGAGGCAACAACGACCTCCTGATCCTGACGCAAGCGCAGGCGATCGAGGACATCCACGCCGCCTATCTGCGCGCCGGCGCCGACATCGTCGCGACCAACACCTTCTCCTCGACCTCGATCGCGCAGGCCGACTACGAGATGTCGGACCTCGCCTATGAGCTCAACCGCGAGGGCGCCAGGCTCGCGCGCGCCGCGGCCGAGAAGGTGAGCGCGGAGGATGGCAGGCCGCGGTTCGTGGCGGGCGCCCTGGGCCCCACCAACCGCACCGCCTCGATCTCGCCCGACGTCTCCAACCCAGGCTATCGCGCCGTGACGTTCGACGATCTGCGCAAGGCCTATGGCGAGCAGATCAACGGCCTGCTCGATGGCGGCGCCGACCTGCTGCTGGTCGAAACCATCTTCGACACGCTCAATGCCAAGGCCGCGCTCTACGCGATCTCCGAGATCGCTGAAGAGCGCGGCATCGACGTGCCCGTGATGATCTCGGGCACCATCACCGACAAATCCGGCCGCCTGCTCTCGGGCCAGTTGCCGGAGGCGTTCTGGAATTCGGTGCGGCACGCCAAGCCGATCACGATCGGCTTCAACTGCGCGCTCGGCGCGGAAGACCTGCGCAGCCACATCGCCGATATCGGCCGCGTCGCCGCTACGCTCGTCTGCGCCTACCCGAATGCCGGCCTGCCCAATGAATTCGGACAGTACGACGAGACGCCGGAATATATGGCGCGGCTGATCGGCGAATTCGCGCGCGACGGCCTCGTCAACATCGTCGGCGGCTGCTGCGGCACCACGCCGGATCATATCGCCGCGATCGCCGCGGCGGTGGCGCCGCACAAGCCGCGCGTCGTCCCCGAGATCGAGCCGCGCCTGCGGCTGTCGGGCCTGGAGCCGTTCGCGCTGACCGACGCCATTCCTTTCGTCAATATCGGCGAACGTACCAACGTCACGGGCTCGGCGCGCTTCCGCAAATTGATCACCGCGGGTGACTACACCGCCGCGCTGCAGGTTGCGCGCGACCAGGTCGAGAACGGCGCGCAGATCATCGACGTCAACATGGACGAGGGCCTGCTCGATTCCGAGAAGGCGATGGTGACGTTCCTCAACCTCGTCGCCGCCGAGCCGGATATCGCCCGCGTACCTGTTATGGTCGATTCCTCGAAATTCGCCGTGATCGAGGCCGGGCTGAAATGCATCCAGGGCAAGCCTGTGGTGAACTCGATCTCGATGAAGGAAGGCGAGGAGAAGTTCATCCACGAGGCCAAAATCGCCCAGCGCCATGGCGCGGCCGTGGTGGTGATGGCGTTCGACGAGACCGGGCAGGCCGATACGTTTGCGCGCAAGACCGAAATCTGCAAGCGCGCCTATGACATCCTGGTCAACCGGCTCGACTTCCCGGCGGAAGACATCATCTTCGATCCCAACATCTTCGCGATCGCGACCGGGATCGAGGAACACAACAATTACGGCGTCGACTTCATCGAGGCCGCGCGCTGGATCCGCCAGAACCTCCCCGGCGCGCATATTTCCGGCGGCGTCTCCAATCTCTCGTTCTCGTTCCGAGGCAACGAGCCGGTGCGCGAGGCGATGCACTCGGTATTCCTCTATCATGCCATCAAGGCCGGCATGGACATGGGCATCGTCAATGCCGGGCAGATGATCGTCTATGACGACATCGATCCCGAGCTGCGGCAGGTGTGCGAGGACGTCATCCTCAACCGCGACCCCGGCGCCTCCGAGCGCCTCCTCGCGCTCGCCGAGAAATTCCGCGGCAAGGAGAAGCAGAGCAAGGAAGCCGATCTCGCCTGGCGCGAATGGCCGGTCGAGAAGCGGCTTAGCCACGCGCTGGTGCACGGCATCACCGAATTCATCGAGCAGGATACCGAGCAAGCGCGACAGGCATCTTCCCGTCCGCTCGACGTCATCGAGGGTCCGTTGATGGCCGGCATGAACGTGGTCGGCGATCTCTTCGGCGACGGCAAGATGTTCCTACCGCAGGTGGTGAAGTCGGCGCGCGTCATGAAACAGGCGGTCGCCTATCTGATGCCGTTCATGGAAGAGGAAAAGGCGCGCAATCTTGCGAGCGGCGTGACCAGCGACGGCCGCAACGCCGCCGGCAAGATCGTGCTCGCGACGGTGAAGGGCGACGTCCACGACATCGGCAAGAACATCGTCGGCATCGTGCTGCAGTGTAACAATTTCGAGGTCATCGACCTTGGCGTGATGGTGCCGGCCGCAAAAATCATCGAGACGGCGAAGGCCGAAGGCGCTGATATCATCGGCCTCTCCGGCCTGATCACGCCCTCGCTCGACGAGATGAGCTTTCTCGCCGGCGAGCTGGAGCGCGAGGGCCTGAACCTGCCGCTGCTGATCGGCGGCGCCACCACCAGCCGCGTTCATACCGCCGTGAAGATCGACCCGAACTATCCGGGCGGGCCGGTCGTGCACGTCAATGACGCCAGCCGCGCCGTCGGCGTCGCCTCCTCGCTGCTCTCGCCCGAGAAGCGTCAGGCCTATGCCGCCGATATCCGTGCCGAATACGCAAAGATCTCCGCGGCGCATTTCCGGGCGCAAGCGGACAAGAAACGGCTAAAGCTTGCGCAAGCCCGCGCCAATGCCGTGAAGATCGACTTCGCCAAGGCGCTGCCGAAGAAGCCAACCTTCTTCGGGCGCAAGAGCTTTGACGCCTACGATCTGGCCGAGCTTGCAAAATTCATCGACTGGACGCCGTTCTTCCAGACTTGGGAATTGACCGGACGCTTCCCGGCCATCCTCGACGATCCCAAGGTCGGCGAGGTCGCGCGCTCGCTTTACGATGATGCCCAGAAGATGCTTGAGCGCATCATCGAGGAGAAATGGTTCACGGCCCGCGCCACCATCGGTTTCTGGCCCGCCAATGCCGAAGGCGACGACATCGCCGTTTATGCTGACGAGACACGCAAAAAGAAGATCGCGACCTTCCATACGCTGCGCCAGCAGCTCGAGAAGCGCGAAGGCCGCTTCAACGCCGCACTGTCGGACTTCATCGCGCCTGTCGGTTCGGGCGTGCCTGACTATATCGGCGGCTTCGTCGTCACCGCCGGGATCGGCGAGGACACGGTCGCCGATCGCTTCAAGAACGCCAATGACGATTACTCCTCGATCCTGTGCAAGGCGCTGGCCGACCGCCTCGCCGAAGCCTTTGCCGAGCGCATGCACCAGCGCGTGCGCAAGGAATTCTGGGGCTACGCGCCCGACGAGGCGCTGGCGTCGGACGAACTGATCCTGGAGAAGTATCACGGCATCCGCCCGGCGCCCGGCTATCCCGCACAGCCCGACCACACCGAGAAGGCGACGCTGTTCGCACTGCTTGATGCCGAGAATACGGCCGGCGTGACGCTGACGGAGAGCTTTGCGATGTGGCCGGGCTCTTCGGTCTCCGGCCTCTATTTCAGCCATCCCGAGAGCTTCTATTTCGGCGTCGGCAAGATCGAGCGCGACCAGGTCGAGGACTACGCCGCACGCAAGGACATGACGGTTGCCGAGATCGAGCGCTGGCTCGCGCCCGTGCTGAATTACATCCCCTCGCAGGACGCGAAGCAGGCAACGCCGGCGCTCGCGCCGGTCGCCACTCCCGCCAACGATGTCACCTCGCACCCACCCGGCTGCACCTGCGCCGTCCATCTCGCCTGGCGCAAGAAAGCCGTCGGCGCGGGTTAGGGCGCCATCTGCCCCACGCGGGGTGGGTTCTGATTCAACTGTCAAACAGCTTTCCGCTGTCATCGTCCGAAGGCGGACGATCCAGTATTCCAGAAACAGCAGTGCTTGAGCCGAGAGGCTGCCGGATACTGGATGCCCGCCTTCGCGGGCATGACGGTGGAGTAGTGGTGAG
>NZ_JBEGDB010000174.1:0-16884 GCF_043638955.1 Bradyrhizobium sp. 31Argb
CTGCCTGCGTCCACGATCTTCGAATCATGGTTGCCCATGGATTCAGAATCCTCAGTCAATTACAACTGTAATGCTAGCGCCCGCCGCCGGTTCCGCCAAATTTCCGGTTCGCCTGGTTCACGGACTGGCTGATATCGCCAAGCATCTTTCTCGTGTCGGCCATCAGCGCGCCGGACTTCTTGTCGAAGCTCTCGATCAGTTCGCGCAGCGAGATGACGGTCGGCAGCAATTCGCCGCCATATTTGTCGCTGCCGAGGCTCTTCAGGAATGCTTCGGTGCGGCTCATGCCGTCGTCGACGGCATTGACGCCCGCCTCGGCGGTGCTGATGACGCTGCTGATCTTCTCGCCATTGCTCGACAGCGAGGCGGTGAAGGTCTCGAACCCCCGCAGCGTGTCCTTCATCGCATCCTCGTTGTCGTTGATGACAGTGTCGACATTGCGCAGCACGGCGCGGATCTTTTCCTGGATGCCCATCGTCCCCAGGGGATCGGCGGTCAGTTCCGGAATGCCGTCGGCGCCGGTCGGCGGAAGCGGTGCCTCGTCGGTGCCGCCGGTGAAGGAGATCGCGGCGATGCCGGTCAGGCCCTGGAATTCGAGGCCGACCTGGGTGTCCTTCTTGATCGGCGCGGTTTTCTCGATCCGCGTCATGGCGATCACGCGGTGACGGTCGAGCCTGATCGACTCCACCTCGCCGATGCGCACGCCGGCGAAATTCACGCTGCCGCCGCGGCGCAGGCCCGAGGCCGAGCCCTCGAAGATCACCCGGAACGGCACCTGCTGCTGGATTCCGGCATATTTGCGGTAGCCGAGCCAGCCGCCGAGCGCGCCGGCGATCAACGCCAGCGCCAACGTCCCGATCATTACATTGCTGGCGCGCACCATGTTTCGACCTTCGAAGTGGGCTGCAAAAATAGCGGATTTGCGGCGGCCAGTCACCGCAGTGATCGAACAATTCGGCAGGATCGTCGTGATGTTCCGTAACCACTTTGCACCGAGAGGAAAGAAAAGCGTAAAAAGAATGGCGCAACGAAGCGAGCTGTGAAGGCGGGGGGTGACCAATGACCAGCACGATCGCCGGCGATCACAGCGGCGGCTTCACGAGCCGGCCGGTCAATCGCCGCAACGCCCTGGCGGCAACGTTCGGCGGCGGGCTCGCGCTGTCGAGCCTGGCTCGGTCCGCAGGCGCCGGGGCAGGGGCCGCATCCGGCGTCCGCATATTGCATTCGCCTGAGCAACTCGGTTCGTCTTACGACGACATCATTGTCGGTGCGGGCTCGTCCGGTTGCGTCATGGCGCACCGGCTCGCCCTGGCTGGACGACGGGTGCTCCTTATCGAGGCCGGCGGAGAAGCGAAGCTGGCAGCGGTCAGAGATCCGCAGGAGTGGCCCAAGCTGCAGGGCACCGAGCTTGACTGGCGCTATTTGACGACCCCTCAACCGGGATTGGGAGGCCGCATCATCCGCTGTCCGCGCGGCAAGGTCGTGGGCGGCTCCAGTACGATCAATGCGCTCGCCTATCAGCGCGGCCACCCGGCGGCGTATGACCGCTGGCCCATGGGGTGGCGCGCGGCGGACCTCCTGCCATACTTCAAGCGCGCCGAAACTTTTTCCGGCGGTGGCAGCGCATGGCGGGGAGGCAGTGGTCCTCTCCACGTCTTGTCGCTCGCGGATGTCACGGATCGCAATCCGATGGCATCCGCCTTCGTTAAGGCATCGCAAGACCTCGGGTACCCGATGTCATCGGATATCGGAGGGGAGGTCACGACTGGCGTCGGCTGGAATCAACTCAGCATCAAGGACGGCGCTCGCCACGATGCGGCGACGGCGTATCTCGGAAGTCTCGAGAGCGTGACCGTCGATCTGCTGGTGGACACGGACGTGCTGGGCCTCGCGATCGAAGGTGGACGGTGCATCGGCGTGCGGCTCGCCGAACGCATCGTGCGGGCCGCGAGCGAGGTGCTGCTTTGTGCCGGTGCGATCGATTCGCCACGCCTTCTGATGCTGTCGGGAATCGGCCCGGCCGACCAGCTCCGATCGTTCGGCATTCCCGTTGCCGTGGATCTGCCGGATGTCGGCCGCCATCTTGAAGACCATCCATTGGTCGCGGGCGTGGCGTACGCCGCACGGCGCGAGGTGCCGCGCTCGCATTACAACCATGCTGACGCTGTCCTCTACGTGCCGCGCAGCGACCCAAATGACAGCCCGGAGCACCTTGTGATGTGCCTGTCCTTGCCGTTCGTCCTGCCGAGCGTCGGCCCGCTGCCTCCACCGGCTTACGTGCTCGTTTCTTGCCTGATGCGACCCCGCAGCCGCGGCAGCGTGAAACTCGCTTCGGGTGATCCGCGAGCTCCTGCTCTGATTGATCCGAACTATCTCTCCGAGCCGGCCGACATGGACCTTCTTGTCGAGGGCGTTTCTCTCGCTCGCGAGATCGGGGCAGGTGCAGCCTTTGCCGACTGGCGCGCACGCGAAGTCTATCCGGGGCCCGAGGCAAAGACCGCCGATGACATCCGCAAGTTCATTCTTCGCGCGACAGATTCGTTCCATCATCCTGTCGGCACGTGCCGCATCGGTGCCGTCGTCGACGAGTCCTTGCGCGTGAAAGGCGTTGCGGGTCTGCGCGTCATCGACGCCTCGCTGTTCCCCGGGATCCCGCAGGCGATGACCAATGCCGCCGCCATCGCAGTCGCCGAGAAGGCCAGCGATCTGGTGCTCGCGGGGTAGAGCAATCTCAGATGAACACTTTGTGCTCAGATCAGGCGGTCATCGCCTCGCGGCACTACGATCGTAACGCGCTTCTTCCACGCTGAAATCACGCTGTAACCCGTTCGTCCCCTCATGATGCGACACCGCTGCGCGGATGAGGAGAGGACTGCGATGGTAGTCAGAGCGATCGGTAAGCAGGCCGTAGTGATCGGTGCGAGCATGGCTGGTTTGGCCGCAGCGCGTGCGCTGGCCGACCACTTCGAACGGGTGATCGTGCTTGAGCGCGACCGCCTGCCTGAACAGGCCGTGCCGCGAGCCGGCACGCCGCAATCCCGGCATCTGCACGTTTTGCTGCCAGGCGGCCAGCGGGCGCTGACCGATCTGTTTCCGCATTTCGAGCGGGATCTGGCAAATGCCGGCTCGGTGCCGCTTCGAATGTCACGCGACGTACGTATGGAGATCCCGGGTCTCGGTCCGCTCCCGTCGCGTGATTTCGGCTGGTTCCTCTACTGCGCATCCCGTCCGCTGATCGAGCTGATCACGCGCCGACAGGCCGAGAGGCTGACTAATCTGACGATGCGGCCGGGATGCCGGGTGCTCGAGATCACCGCCACGCCCGATGGCACCATGGTCACTGGCGTCATATGTGAAGATGCTGAAGGGCGGCAGGAAACCCTCGCAGCCGATCTCGTTGTCGACGCTTCCGGACGCGGTGCGCCAACCTTGGCGCTGCTCCGTTCGTCCGGCCAGCCGGTGCCGGATGAAATCGTCATTGGTGTCGATCTCCATTATACGACGACCACCTTCGCCATTCCCCAGGATGCATCCACCGATTGGGGCGGCGTAGCCACTCACCCGCACGCGCCGGAACGCAGCCGCGGCGGCTATCTGATGCCGGTCGAAGGCAACCGCTGGGTCGTGACGCTCTCGGGACGGCTCGGCGAACAGCCGCCGGCCGAGCCGGACGGCTTCATGGATTATGCCAGGCGACTCGAGACGCAGACGGTCTACAACGCCATTGCGCATGCCGAGCGGCAAGGCGGATTCGAACGCTATGCCTTCCCAGCCAGCGTATGGCGCCGTTTCGATCGGCTGAGCGCATTCCCGCGCGGCCTGCTGCCGATCGGCGATTCGATCTGCCGCTTCAACCCCGTCTATGGCCAGGGCATGAGCGCGGCGGCGCAGGAAGGTCGCCTTCTGAGGCAGCTTCTGCAGGGGCGCGCGACCAAGGCCGATCCGCTTGCCGGACTGGCGCTGGCGTTCTTTTCCGAGAGCCTGCCGTTGGTCGAGGGTCCCTGGAACATGTCGGCGATCCCGGATCTGGTCTATCCCGAGACACGCGGCGAACGCCCGGCAGATTTCGAGAGCCGGCTCCAATACAACGGAGCCCTGCTTCGGGCCGCGATGCGCGATCCCGCCGTTCACCGGCTGCTCGCAGAGGTTCAGCAATTGCTGAAGCCGCCAAGCGCTCTCCAGGAGCGGGCCGTCGAGCGGCTCGTTCAGCTTGAACTGTCCCAAATGGCTGCCGAATAATTCAGACCTTACGCAAGGTTTGAGAAGGGCGAAGCTTCGTTGCGGAAGGGCTGTCAACGAAGCTCGCCGAGCAAGGCTCGGGCGTTCCGCAAATCGCTTGTGTCAAAGCCTTCGGTGAACCAATCGTACACTGGGTCGAGAAGGTCGCGGGCCGCTTGTCGATTGCCCTGCTCAGCCAGGAGCCGTGCCAGGCTCATCGCTGCGCGCAATTACCACGACTTGGCCTGCTGGGCGCGCGCAAGAGTGAGGGATCGCTCGAAATACGCTTTCGCTTTCGCCACGTCCCGCTGCGGCGATTTGAGCGCGATTTCACCGGCAACACGATGCGCCTCAGCCTCGCACCACCTTTCCTTGGTTGCTTGCATCGCCGCCATTGCCTTGTCGATGCAGCGCCAGGCATCATCAAATTGGCCCGAATCCGCATGCGCAGTTGCCAGCATGAACTGGTGCTCCGGCGTGAATATGGTCGACCCGGCCGACCGCCATAAATCGATGCCTAACGTGACTGTCTCGACCGCCTCTGTGGCTCTTCCCATGAGGGTGAGGACATAGCCCCGCCGCAATACACCTTCCGCCTTTCGAAATGGGGCGCGCTTCTCCTCTGCCAGGATGGCAAGTTCCTTGAGATACTCGTTTGCCGCGTCATAATTCCCGCAATAGGTGTTAACGAGAATGGGGAAGTTCAGCGTGAACATCAAAGTGGCGGCATGTTCAATCTGACGCGCTTCCATCAGCGCGCAGTCTGCATCCCTGAGCGCAGCGTCGGGATAGCCGAGCTGCCACAACGCCATTGAACGAAAGCCCAGGCATGTCACCCGCAGGTCCTGGCCGAATCGCGTCATCAATCGCCGGTGCTCGGCCGGACGGTAAAGCGCCAGCGCCTCGTTGTAATGCGCCAGAGCCTTGACCTGATCCCCCATGAACGCGAGCGTGCTCGCCATGGTGCGATGTCCGACCATGAGCGGTACCGTCGTCCCATCCTTCTCACCGAGGGCAAGAAACCGCGCGGCGAGCTCTCGCGCGACCTCGCCATCGAAGCTTATGAAATTGACGAGCCATTGCCCGAACAGCGCCGAGAGCAGCAGTGAAGCATCATCGGGAGATTCTCCGAACCGTTCGGCCTGCTCGATCAGCGTTCTCACCTGAGCCACCGCAGCCTTAGTTTCGGGCGCGCTGTAGCCCTTGACATGCATGAGCGTGTTCACGAGCGCAATTTGCCAAACGATCTGCTCGCGCCGCAGGTCGGGCGTGCTGGGCAAGGTTGCGACTTGCGCCAGGGCATGGGTGAGCTGTTCTGCGGCTTCGGCCAGTGCCGAGCGCTCCTGTGAGCGCTGTCCCGCCTTGCCCCACAGGAGCGCAGACTTCTCGATCAGGTCGGCGTTCATGTAATGACGCGCCAGCAGCTCGGGCTGGCTTTCGGCGATTTCCGGAAACTCTCTCTCGAGGACGTCGGCGATGCGCGCGTGCAGCATGCGTCGTGGCTCGCGCAATAGCGTGCTGTAGGCTGCGTCCTGTACCAGCGCATGCTTGAACAGATAGCTCGCATGCGGCGGGTTGCCCTCTCGAAACAGCAAACCTGCGGCGACGAGCCGGTCAAGCTCGTCGTCCAATTCCGTCGGCGGCTTTCGCACCACCGCAGCCAGCAGCATGTGAGGAAATTCACGTCCGATCGCCGCGCCAACCTGCGCCACGTCCTTCGCCGGGCCGAGCCGGTCCAGCCGCGACATCAGCGAGGCCTGCAGGCTCGCCGGGACCGGCACCACGGACCTTGGCTTTCCTGCGGCGGCCCGCTGCGCTTCGTTCTCACCCTCCGCATCCAGCACCGCCTTGGTCATTTCCTCGGCGAACAGTGGAACGCCGTCGCTGCGCTCGATGATGTCCTGGCGGATGCCTGCCGGCAGCGACCGGATGCCGACGACTTCCTTGATGAGGGAATCGATGTCGCGCCGCGTCAGCCGATTGAGCGTCAGCGCAGCCACATGCGACGGTCCGATCCAGGGCGCGCTGAATTCCGGCCTGAAAGTAATGAGCATCAAGAGCCGGTGTCTTGCGGCCAGATCCACCACCCGGGTGAACAATTCGTGGCTGGTTGGGTCGGTCCAATGCGCATCTTCGACAATCATCAGCACGGGACTGATCCGCGCCAGCGCCTCAAGCTGCGAACAGAGAGCTGCCAGCGTTTTCTGACGACGGAGCTGCGGCTCGACTTCAACTGGCGGGTAGCGCCCATCGTTGGGCAGCGACAGCAACTCGGCGATCAGGGACGCATCCTCGGACGAGGTCGAGCTCTGCGCCAGCAGCGCATCGAGCTTGTCCAATTTCGATTGCGGGCCGCCATCGTCTTCCAATGCAGCGACGCGCATCAACTGGCTGATGATCGGATGAAGCGCGCTATCGGTATGTTGCGGCGAACAGACGTAACGCAGGCGTATGTGCGGCTCGCGAGCAAGCTGCTCGAGCAATCCGAAGGTGAGCCGTGACTTGCCGATCCCCGCTTCGCCGGAAATCAGCACCACCTGACCTTCGCCGTCCCTGGCCTTTGACCAGCGTTGAAGCAGCAACTCGAGTTCTTCTTCCCGCCCCACCAGCGGCGTCAGGGCACCCACGTGCAGCGCCTCAAAGCGGCTTGCCACCGAGCTCGGCCGCAGTGCCGCCCACACGCGCACGTCGCCCTGGATGCCCTTGAGGTCTCTTGTCCCGAGATCCTGCAGCTCGAACAGATTTCCGAGCAGTCTCCGGGTGCCGTCAGCAATGACCACCATGTTCGGCGACGCGACCTGTTGCAGCCGCGCGGCCAGGTTTGGAGTTTCACCGACAATGCCGCGTTCCTGGGTGCCCCCCGACCCGCCGAGATCTCCCACGACCACCACTCCGGTCGCGATCCCGATGCGGATTTGCAGAACGACCGGAGCCTTGAGGACGGATAGTGCCGAGATCAGCCCCAGTCCGGCTCGTACTGCTCGCTCCGGGTCATCCTCGTGCGCTCCTGGATAGCCGAAATAGATGAGAACGCCGTCGCCCATATATTTTGCCACGAAGCCGTCGAAGCGCCGCACGGTCTCCGTGACACATTTCTGGTAGGCTGAAATGATGTCTCGTAAATCCTCCGGATCCATGCGCGTCGAAAGTTCCGTCGAGCCCACCAGGTCGACGAACATGACGGTGACCTGACGGCGCTCCGCGGTGTCCTGTGTCTTCGGCTCCATCGACGACGCAGGGCGTTCGGGTGCAGCCTGCGCAGGAGCGGCAGGCTCGCCGATGGCTGCAAGGATTTTCCGCCGGTGCCCGAGCGGAATTGCGATGTCCTTCAGGTCCTCATCTGTCAGGTGGGGCAGAACGGAGACGTCAATCGCGTGGTCGGCAAAACGCTGCGCGTATTGCCCGAGACCAAGTCGATCAAGCCACTCGGCAATCTCCTGCACGTCGCCTCCCGGCTGAGCTGCTGTCAATCATGGCCTTGCCGGCCGACCAGAGTTCCCGCGCGGCAACGGGACAAAAAGGTGCGCTCGCCACGCCGCTATCGATCGGAACATTGCACTTGCGGGGCAGCCGGCCCATTCGCCGCACCCCCGAAAGGAACATGGGCTCTGTATCCGGGCTCGTCAGAGCCCTGAGCTGGATTACCGCAGATTACATCGATTATGAGTGAAATGCCGCACAGATCGGACAGGCCAACGGCCATTGCGCTGATTGTTCCGCTGGCGTCTTGACCAGTGGCCGGTCGCTTCCGCCTATCCCGGATCGCCGTTTCCCGAGAGGATTTGAGCCGCGCCGCCGATGCCGCGGCGGAAGGCTTCATCAAATGTGACGCCGCGAAGCTGCCATCGGTGCATCCGGCCATTCCAGTCCATGCGCCACTCCGTCGCCCATCCGAGCTCCGAATCTTCCCACTTCAGCCGTCCGACCAAGGCGACTTCGCCACCCCGTTCGGCCGCCACGGATGCCAATGTCGAGGACGGTGTCATCAAGAGCTCTGCGGCATTGATATTGGCTTTCGCCAATGCTGCGACATCGGGCAGCACGATCATCATGCCCCGCTTCAGGGCCGCGGCGAGGAGCGCGTCACGTTGCAGGTCGGACTGCTTTGCATCCGATGTGGCGATATATTGTCTTGAGCCCTGCTCCATCTCGACAAAAACGCCAAGGATCGGGCGGCGCGAAAGCCAGGGCTTGACGCCGAGCGAGTTAAGAACATCGTTGATCTTCCTGTCATCGAAATCGACGATCAAATCGTACGGCCGGTCGCGGGTGCCCTGCTCGTCGCGCTTCGGCTTGCCGGACATCTGGTCGTGGTAGCTAAGGCGCTGACGAAATCGGCCGAACGCGATTTGTACGTGTCTAGTCGAGGATCGCTCCCCAGTTCGAGAGCTCCGGACACCTTGATGAGAACGTCCTCGAGACAAGCGGCGAAGCCGATGGTGCGATTGGCTTCACCCTGTCCAGTGACGATTGTCTGTGCGCGATAGAGATTCTCCGCCGCGGCTGCGGATGTGCTGGCCCAGTTCGCCAACGCAGCTATCAGCAATATCTTGACGATGACGGCGACCACACCTGGACATCGCTTGGTCATATGCCGAGTAAGCACGATCATCTGCCGAGCCGCCACTTGAACGGATGCTGAACAAGATCGGCGACCTCGCGCCGAGCGGGATAGGCTGAAAAAAGGAGCAGCCCGCCACCCGAGCCACTTGGTGGCGACGCGGCCGCAATACCGGTCGCCAGCGCTACATTGAAGTGCTGACCGATCCGCACGGCTTTAATGTTTTGATCGAGCGCCCGTGCAAGCACCCTTCATGTTGCTGGGCGAGGGCAAGCAAGCCCATGATAATCAAAGCCACCAAGACACACCCGGCCACGAGGTTCTGCATCATGGCTGTCACTCCACGGGGTTAGCAGACTACGTAGTAGATGACCGCGGCCAAGGATGATGAACACCATGGGCGCGGCCGTCAATGCGCGGCAAAGCCGATCGAGGCCGGTCGACCGGAGGCCGGAAGGAACCTTGATCAAGATCGACACAGTTCCGCCGTGGGGCAAAGCGGCGGTCGAGGTGGGCGCACAGATGTCCGCCCTGGTTCAGACAGCCGACGTGGTGAGGGCTGGAGCGCGGTTCAGTTCAGGGCCACAAGCCGACTCTCAGTGATGACCGTGTGCGCTAGACAATGTTTGCGCGCGACAGGGGCCAATGTAGCTTTGATAGTCGCCGGTCATCGCGAGGTCGTAGTGAACGGCGGGATGCATGGTTCCGAGCATCGCAACAATGACAAGGATGCCCAGTCCGAATGCTGTCTCGATCGCGCTGTTGTGGATCAGTTGACGAAGCGCGTTGGACGATTGCTCGTTTCCAAAGGAAGCGAGCTGCGGCGTCAGGCGAAACCGGTTGATAGCAGCGAAGACGAGCATCACCGCGAACATCGCGACCTTGAGCGTCAGCACGCGCCCATATTCGGTGGCGACGAGCCCGTGCAGGGAGCCGACCAGGATGGCGGCGTTGATAATGCCGCTGAGCATGAGGATTGCTACGCTGACGATGCCCAACGTCGAAAATCGGGCAACGACATTGCGAGCGAGCGACATTGCGTTGTTTCGATGGGCGATGGCCAGGAACAAGCTCAGTGCCACCAAGCCGCCGATCCAGGCCGCGGCGGCAATCAGATGGAGCGTATCTGCGGCGAGGTGCAGGTAGCCCATCGCTCCAAGTGTCGAGCCAGCGTGACCAGTCCAGGCGAGACTTGCGGCGAAACCGAGCGCCGCCGCAAGCGCTAGCCACTCCGCGATTGCCACGCGATAACATGCAAGGCAGGCCGCCAGACCGATCGCAAGGCCCAGGCGAATTGTCGTGACCTGGCCGAACTGCGTTTCATTGATCACCGTCGACAATACGTCCGTGCTCATGGCCTCATTCGATGGCAGTCCGCTCATCGACCCCGCCTGCAGCAACAGCCAGATCGCCCCGGAGATCGTCGCGGCAGCAAGAGCAAGCCATAGGACCCGAAGCGTTTGGGTCTGGAGTCGATTGGCGATGCCTTCCTCCGAACGCAAAACGGGTTTCGCGACCACCATCCGGAAAACCAGCGTTCCGGTCATAGTTGCCGTCGCCGCGAAGTGGATCGCTCGCGTCGCGATCATGGGCGCCCCTGCTGCGGACCAGTCCATCGGCGCCTCGCGCGGCCTATTGGCCGACCAAGAAGCTGAAGCTGCCATCGGTCGTGTGGGTGTCCACGGACAGCACGCGCCAATTCACGTGGTACGCGCCAGTGCCACCCGGCTTTAGCGCGACCGACATCTGGTTGCCACTGACACGAGCCTTGCCGGTGTCGACGCGCTGCCCGGCCGGGCCGGTTACGGTGACGGTGCTGAACGCCGGCTCCAGCTTCTGCGTGAACCAGAGCGTCACCTCGCGCGGAGGGCTTGCGACCTTGTTGCCGACGCGGGGCTCGGCGTGGTCGAGGAAGGCGTGAGCGGCCGCTTCGCGGGTCGCAAGCAATAGCAAAAGCAGACTCAGAGTTGGGCGTCGCATGGATCAATTCCTTGGAAAGGGGCTGGCGGGCTGGACCGCGGGACCGAAGATTGGTCTTCCAATTCCATGAGGATCGATGTCGTCGAGATAGAGATGCAGTTGGGCGATCACGCCGACATTGGTGCCGCTTTGCCTGTTGATCGGGATTAGGGCTTCGACACCGACCTGGAATTTGTTCCCGACCCAAAGGACTCCGGGGTTGATGGTCCCGGTCGTCTTCGTGCCCGAGGTCAACGTGTTCGACACCGGCGTCTGCAGCGTCGCTTCGACCAGTGGGATCAGGTGATTGACGAATTCCGGCAGTCCGAGGTCGATCACCGCGGACCTCAGATAGGGCATGCTGTATTGGATCGTTGCGCCCCAGTTCAGCACCTGGGGATTGAACTCCGTGTCGGCCGTTATCTCGCCGATGTCTGGATCGAACCCGAATGTCGTCGTGGAGCGCCTGCCCGGTATGGCGTAGCCGACCTGTCCGGTAACAGCGACCGGTCGCAGCCATGACAGGGTGTCGGGTAGATCGCCAAAGCCTTTGCCGAACCAGATCGTCGGCGTGTAGGTGTTGAACGGATCGGCGCCGACGCTGTCGGCGCCGATCCGCCCCATTCGATGCTCAACCCCACCGACATGACGAATTCATGCGCGGGGTCCTTGAAGACGCGGTACTTGAACGTGGTTTCGAGGTTTTGAAATCCGTGCGCGCCCGTTCCGGTGGGCCCCCCGGGTGGACTAAAGACGCTATAGGTCGACCCGATCGAGATCGCAAAGGCCTCAGTGATCCGCTTGGAAAATTCACCGGAGAAATCGCGCTGTCGAAACGACGGATCGTCGCCGGTCTTGAAGCCGGATACCGTCGGTAATGAAAGCTCGTCATTCACGCCGGGATCGTCGATGGTGAGCGTGGCCGGAAAGAAGCGGTTGCCGACGATTTCATGGGCCGCGCCTCCGGAAAGAGGAATAAGCGCGATCGCTGCGCCCCATAGGCCCGCTCGCACGTGACAGATGGACATGGAAGGTCTCCGCGAGTTTGATGTGCAAACGCAGCGGCCATGGGCCGCCATGCTTTACGCAAATCGCGGGGGTGCACGCGCCTGGGTATTCGAGCCGATGCGGGACGCTACGCGCGTCAGTTCTTTATCGGCCCAAAGAATTGGCCTGAACTGACGGAGGAGCACAACGAGGGCGACAGGCCTCGGCGCATCAACGGCGGTCCCTGCATGGGCTACGCAGATCGCGCAAAGACCATCGTGAGCATGTTGCTCGCGATCCTGATCGCCGGAGCCGGTGGTTGCGTCACTATGGCAAATGCCGGCTGATTGCAGCGGATCGGCAATCGCGATGCCCGCGGCCCAGCATGCCGCGATCGGCGCCACGATCTGCATCGCCAGCGCGAGCAGGACGATCGGAAGAAATCCCTGTAGCCGTCGAGACATCTTGTCCACCCACGACGAAGGCTACCACCGTGCTGCGTCGGGGTCGAGCCATCCGGACCAGCGTACGGCGCAATCCGTCTTAGCGATCAGTCCGAACGGACGATCTTTACGGGCCGAAAGAGCCATTCGAGAATGGCCGGTCGTGTGAAGGGTTTCGGATGCCGGCCGCCGAGCACGCGGCGCTGTCCCTCAAGCGGCCGGCATCCGAAACCCTTCACAACAGCCGACAAGCGAAGTCATGTCTCTTGCTTTGTCACGGCCGGAATTTTCCACGAACCATTGAGAATGGATGGGGTGCCTTCCTTGGGCCAATACATGCGGAGCATCAGAATGAACTTGCCAGCCGGCGCTGGGAGCCAATTAGATTCCTTGCCAGGTCCGGGTGAATCCTTCTGGATGTAGAGGTCGGTGGACCCGTCGGGATTGGTCTTGAGATTCTGTCGAGGACTGATCGAGTAGCGGTTCAGCGGATTGTTCACGAAGAAATACTTGTCATCATACATTGTAAGGGACCAGAAGCCGCTTACCGGGGGTAGATGTCCTTAGACCAATGGCCGTCACCAGGGCCCGCATGAGGTAGTCGGTGCCGTAGATGCCCGTTTTTGTCGTAAACCCCCAGCCGTTAATGTCCTTGACCTCACTGTTGAGCTTGAACTGAGCCATGATCCGGTCGAAGGCGACCTCAGGGATTCGCTTGACAAAATCCGCATTGAGCTTGCTTGCATCGAAATCTTGGCCCGGAACGAGTCCGATCTTTGTAAACCGTGCCAGAGCGGGGGCATCCTCTGGTGCGGGCGGATTGGTTTTCATCAATTGAGCAAGCAAGGTGAAGTAAGCCTTCGCGTCCATCCGGTTCACCTGATCGCGCACCGCGGTCTTGGTATCGATGGACGGATCAACCTTCCCTTCGGGCGGGGTATACGTCTTTCCGTAGGAACTGAGCGGCACCAGCTTGCACTGGTCTTGCAATTCGTGGACAGCTTTGTAGTCCTCGGGTGTGCCGGTGCAGTAGATGCGGCCCAGAATCCAAACGATATTTGTCGGCGATTTATATTCTCGAACGCCCTGTGGAAGCACACCGTTCCAGCCTGGGCCCGTGATAGCGTAAGTTTGCGCGCCCGTGCCCGTCGTGCGCTTTCCGGGAACCTGAAACACCGTGGTCCACCCATCGAGCATAGGGAACAGGAAGTACCGGTCCTTCATGTCGGGGATGCTGAGCACCCAAGGCTCGTTTCCGACATCCAGGAATGCAGTCGTATAGAGAGTGTCGGCGTTCGGCGCAGTCACATCGCGAAAGGAGGCGTTGGGATACTCACGCAGTCTGATCAATTGTCCCATCGGCGCCTTGGTGCCTTCGGGCCGTGCGACATTAGTGATGACCCTGCGGGTCATTTCCATCGTCACCAAGGGGTAACCATAGATGTAGGCATCCGTCGCCAGCCAAAAATCCTCCAGCCCTTCGCCGAGATTGAGTTCGCCCCATTCGGCTCTGGATATGGTGCTGATAGAAGAGCCAGCGAGCAGACTCAAACCGCCAATGGTGGCTGCACGTCGGGTGATCGTCATCGCAGACCTCTTTTTGTGCTCGGGTACGACGCCAAGAAAAGAAGCGACGGATGGCTTGCTGGGGAGCCCGGAACAGAGTCCCGGACTACCTTTAAGTCTCCTTATGCCCGAGCTGGTTCAATGGAAATTGTGAAGTCGCGGGTCCGCGCCGCTCAGGTTGTTTTCCAACAGCGGTCAAACCCTTGTATGGCTGCGTCATGTCCGCTCTGACCCGGCTCCGTATTTCTCCACGCTCACCCCCTGAACATGCGCTGCTGGACGTGGAGGAGTCTGAACCCAGCCATCGGCTACCGCGCGGCGCTCGTCACCAGCCGCCGCGCCCAGCCGATCTGGTTTCCGCCCTCCACGAGGTCCCAGTTGCCGGCCCGCAAATAGACGTTGGCAATCACATCGGACTTCATCTTGCCGAATGGCTTGGCCGAGTTGTCGGGCACAGCGAAGAGCTGCACGTTGCCGTCGGCGACGATATAGGCCTTCGCGACCGGACGGCGCTCAGGCGGAGTCACCGCTGACGCGCCTTGCAGCGTCTTGGCGCTGCTGCCGGGATCGAGGGTCAGCCGGAGCGCCGTCGCGATATGGCGGGGGTTCGAGGGATAGATCCTGCCGGAGCTGCGGATCGCTCCAATCATCAGATTGAAGGAGGCGAGTGCGTCCTTCCTCTCGCCATGGTCGAGCAGCACCAGGCCACGGGCATAGTCAAGCATAGCGCTGAAGAGAGGCTGTGAGCCGCCCTCCGCCTCGCCACGTTTTGCCCACTCCGTGCCCTCGGCGTAATTCTGGCTGATCCAGTCGTGGCTTGCCTTGTCCAATGCGAAGATCCCATCGTACTCCACGATCCGATTGTAGAAATAGTAGGCGGCGGTTTCGGCGGTGAAGTCGATCCGGCAGCGGTTGAAATTGGGCTGCAGCGGCAGCGCCTGCAGGATCGGATGGAAGTGGTCCGAGGGATAGAGTTTCAACAACCGCTGTGCGGCACGGCGGACATCTTCGTCCGAGCTGCACAGGGATTCGACGACGATCCGATAGTCATCGAAACGGAAGCCCGGAATGTTGCGCTTGTTGGAGAGGCGATCGGGCTTCACCGACTGATCCCAATTGGGCCGCAGCGTCGGCGGAAGGTATTTCCCGTCGTCGATCACGCCCAGCGCATTCGAGAGCAGGTTCAGATAGGGGGCGACCAGTGCTGAACCTTTGGCGGATTCATCACGCAGGCCCTTGACGACGTAGTCGGCAACCTGGCCCCAAGATTGGTACAGCTGGGTGCGGTCGCGGTCTTCCCCGCGGACATACGCATCCACCTGCTCGTTGAGCGATCCGCTGTCGGTTGCGGAGGTGGTCTTCGGCTCGGAGTGCACGGCGGGAGTGGTGGTGGCGCCCGGAGCGGAGACCGAGGCCGGAGCAGGCGGAGCGGGTGCGCGCTGCTCCGCCCGGGACTCCGCAGACGACGCGGCTGTTTTCGGAACAGGACCACCCGCTTGCGCCACCTGCGTCAAGGCCGACGCACTTGGTGGCGGCTCCGGCGGGCTCGCCGCTGATGATACCTTCGCATGCCCCGGCACCGGCCGCGCTTGCGGCGGCAGGTCGGGCTGAGTGTCCAGTGGTTCTGAGTTCGCGCGGTCGCGCGCCAGCACCGAATAACGCGGCAGCGGGCTAAACCGGGCGAAGTTCAGGGCCCTGCTGCGTACGCTGTTGGTCTGGAGTGTGAAATGTCCGTCGAGGGGCGTCTTGTCGGACTTGGTCGCCACGCGTCCCTCCACGCAGGCTTCGTCGGCGACGAGCTCGTTGCGCTGCAGCGCGGCGGTGACGGTTTGCTCGATGTAGTGCTGCGAGAAATAGAGGTGCGGTTGCGGAGAGCTCTCCACCGACAGTAGATCCATCGGCGTCGGCCCGTTGCGCTCGCCCGCGATTATCTCGAAGCTGAGCTCGCATCGGGCGAAAGTGCGGGATACGTCCTTACCGACCGGCCGGTAGACGGCGATCAAGAGCTTATGCGTGCCGACGCGGGGTGGGATCTTGAGCGAGACGTTGTCGGGATCCCGGCTGAATGTGATGTCTGAGTTGTTCGCGCCGACGAACACTCGATACTCGTCGCTGCCGACCGTCTGGCGATCCGGCACGCCGTGAATGTCCAGCGCATACAGCGGCTCGTCCAGAGGCGGCTGGCCGAGATAGGCCAAGGCAAACCCAACAATAACCATCGCGACCGCTCCGCCCACGGTCGCGCGCACCGGACTGCCCGGAATTCTCAGGGTCGAGCGGACGACCGCCGATCCACCGAGCAGGGCGCCGGCGCCTCCGCACAGTAGCGCGAAGATCAACTCGATCATCCAGTAGGTCACGCGGTTTCCGACGAAAAGGGTACCGACGACGAAAACGGTCGCGAACGAGATCACGGCAACGAGCACGAGGGCGGCGACCGCCATAATGATCTGGACGGGCGATGGGCTTGCCTCGATCCTGCCGCCGTCGGGGACGGCGTCGGAGTCGGAGTTGCTCGTTTCTGTTCGCCGTTTGCTTGCTCGTCGGATGTCGGATTTGCCGGGCATCTGCGTGCTGTCGGCGTCGTGTGCGCTACCCTCGGTCATGGCCAACACTCCTGGTGCTGCGCGTGGATGCACAGGATGAGACTATTCCCGATCGATCACTGCTCGTGTGAGCTATATTACAATCGAGGGGCAGGCGGCGTGGTGACGCAGGGGAGAAGCCGGACGAGAGGCGCCGTCGCTTGGCAGGCATTGCGAGCACCGCTGCCGAACGTCACGGTATGCTGTCTGCGCGTCGGTGTGCTTGGGTCCGGCACGCCTGACGTCCGCTTGTCCGCCAAGAGCGGCGCAATCGCGGGCGTCGACCGGGGTTGCAAAAGGGCCAATTCCGGACTCATGCGATGCAGCAGAGTGGCCGCTTATTCCATTACCTCGTCGACGAGGGGGAGAGACGCGTGGGCGCGTCGAGGCCAAGCACCTTCAGTTTTGAGGTTGATCACAAGCTCGTATTTTCTGGCGGCCCGATACGTACCAAATAGACAATTGTTTCGATGCTGTTTCGCAGCGAGCTAGGGTCTGTTGGGATTCATCGGGAGTTTATCACGGCAGCGGTCAGATGGATCATGGCTGCGAAGCTTTGATCTGT
>NZ_JBEGDB010000175.1:0-16620 GCF_043638955.1 Bradyrhizobium sp. 31Argb
GATGGCCTTGACACGAACCATCCCATGTGAGGTTCTGGCAGGCTTCGACACCCGCCTCGATACGCCGCCTATCTCAGTCCGTCATCACCCAGTTTCCCGCATAGCTCCCTATGACGAGGTCGCCGAAGGGCCAATACCGGAAGTAGCCAGCCTAATCGATCACCCGGTCGATGCGGGCGCTGAACGTCGGCGAAAATTCGAGCGATCCGCTCCGTCAATCTTCCGCGCGCCAGGTGACTACCTATTCAAATGCCGCGATTGCAAGCACAACGGCGGCAAGGATCGGACCTGCATCGGCGACAAGCGGGCGATCATGTGCGCTGACTGCGCCTACGCACTGCCCAATGATCACGAACCTAGAAATATCGCCACGGACAAGCACCCGCAATCTGTGCGTTAGGAACTTTGTTCAATCTCAAGATCCTTCTAATATTTGCACTGCCGCAGGCAGGACAGAAGTACCAAGACTCACTTGCGATTACCCTCGGACCCGGACTGGGATTGCTACCGCACATCGTTCGATGACATTGAAAACCGTCACAAGCATCATAACCGATGAATGCAACTTCAGGGGCGGGATAACCTGAACAATACACTTTCGTTCCAGTCCAGCATTTGTCACCGTCCCCTTTTGAATCACTCCCCACGTATGTCATTCCCAGATCGGTGCAGTCTGCTGGCGACCCAAAGCGAAATGGGGCTGTCCCGATCCAGATTCCCCGGCTCCGCAAATGCATCCCTGGTTAGCAAGATAGCGCTTACTGCGAAGACTATCCTGAATAGGATCATAGAAGAGCCTCCCTATCTGTGACAGATGTGGAGGGGGATATCTGACCCACCGCAGAAGATATTTGAGCAACCAGAGACGCCTGTAAAGAAAGATCCGTATGTCGCACGACTCACCAGTGGTCAATCGCGCTCATTGCTTTCCTTTTGCTTGATGATTTCGCGGAGAGACTTCGGCCGCGGAGGTGACCTGTAGCGGCCCTCCCACGAGGCCGCGATCACGCCCTCGAAGGGAGCTTCCCCCGAGTGCAACTCGGCATTCCGCTATCGGTTGTGACTAGTTTAGCGTTCGCCGCGCCAGGCCCTGCCACCGAAATGCCCATGCCGATCCTCGACGAGACAACGCAGCCTGATCCGGCAGGGATGGAGGAGGTGCTAAATCGAAATGACCATCATACGCTGGATGCGAAGGACCATCACGGGTCGATGTCGCATTTGGGTCAAACTGAAGAAGAACGTGCGGTGATGGCCGAACAATTCGCAGGCGCATATTTGCTGAAGTAGAAATCCCGGCTTGGTCGGGGTGGGGTACCTGGCATTGCCGGCTACAAGGCGATCAACGCACTGGACTCTATGATCGGCCATCATACGCCGCGACACGAAGCTCTTGGTTGGGCTGCGGCGCGCGCATCGATGATGTGGCAAACTTCATTCCAGCTCGCCTGACCGCTGTTCTCTTCGTGCTGCGCGCCCCGGTCTTCGCAGGGTGGTCATGCATGATGCGCGATGCGAACCGGCGCCGCTCGATTAATGCCGGCTGGCTCGAAGCCGCCATAGCTGGAGCGCTCGGCGAGCGGCTCAGCGGTCCGCGAGCGTATCACGAGACCATCGCGGCGGGAACTCGAGGCGCTCGCGAGGGCTGAGCTCGCGATCGTGGTCAACCCGAACGATCCCGACGGAAAGCATCATGATCAGAGTGAACTTCTTTCGATCCTGCCGCGTGTCGGCCGTCTAGTGATCGACGAAAGCTTTACCGAGCTAGCCCTGGCTTATCACCTGCGCCCGATCAGTCCCTCTTCGCCGTCCTTGGTCGCCCTGATCTTTCGCGGACCATCTCCTTTTTCGCCATTTTGATGGCCTGGCGGGCGTCGGTGGAGCCCTCGGGCGCGACGATGTCCCCGTCCTCGGCGGCATCTGGTTCGGACATCATCCGGCGTGGTCCCTTTGGCTTGACAAGTTGCGGCCCAGAGCAAATGGTCGGCCCGCGTTGGTGCCTGTTCTGCGACAGGCGAAGAGGGAATGCGATAGGGCTCGAGCCAAACGGCTTGGCCTGAAAAGCAGCCGCCCCCGCGACCGTGACCGGAGAGATGCCCGAAGCCACTGATCCCCTGGGGATCGGGAAGGCGGGGATCGAAGGGAAAGACCCTGCTCCGCAAGCCGGGAGACCTGCCAGCGCAACGTTGAGACCGGCGGACGGGGTGTTCCGCGACGGGGAAAGCGAAGCCTCCTCAAGGACGGTTCGTGCACCTCATCGCTTCCCGCCGTCAATTCAGGAAGGGGCGATGATCGTCACTCTTCACGTTTGCATCACATGCCGCCCGGGCCAGACGCTCGGGGAAGGCGAGATTACGCCCGGTGCGCGCCTGCATGCCGCTATTCTCGACGCGGGCGTGCCTGACGGCGTCGTCGTTCCCGTCGAATGCCTGTCCGCCTGTAACCAGGGCTGCTCGGTCGCGCTCAGCGCGCCGGGACGGTGGTCCTATGTCTACGGTCGCTTGTCCGATGGCAACGCGCACGACGTGATTGCCGGCGCGTCAGCTTACGCGGCGGCACCCGATGGCATCGTGCCATGGCGCAGCCGGCCGGAGATCTTCCGCAAACAATCGCTCGCTCGCATTCCACCTATCGCCGCCCTGCCAGAAGCCGCGGAATGAACACGCTCGCAAAAGTCCCTGTCACGGTCGTCACTGGCTTGGCATCACTCTGGAAGACGCGCCGAAATTCGATCGCGGCTGCGCCGCGCGAGGCGTCATGAGTACGGTCGCTATCAAGGGCTGGTGCCCTGGCGCGTTGCGGCCGATGCAGTCAGGCGACGGGCTCGTGGTCCGCGTGCGCCCCTATGGCGGAAGGCTCGATGCGGCACAGGCGGCAGGGCTGGCTGATCTGGCAGAGTGTTACGGCAACGGCTTGATCGACTTGACCAGCCGGGCCAACTTCCAGATCAGAGGCGTGAGTGATCAGGGACACTTGTCTCTGCTCGACGGTCTCGCCCAATTGAAGCTGCTTGACCATGATCCGGAGGCCGAGTCGCATCGCAACATCCTGGTGACACCGTTCTGGGGCATAGGCGATGACACGCGTTCGCTCGCAGCCGAACTGGAGCAGGCCCTTGCCGGCAGTGGGCTAGCTCTTCCGACCAAATTTGGCTTCGCTGTCGATGACGGCAAGGAACGGGTGCTTGCTGGCGCATCCGCGGACATTCGGATCGAGCGTGGCCGCGCGGGCGGCCTTTTGGTGCGCGCCGATGGCGCTGAGTTTGGTCGCTCCGTTACGCGCGGCGACGCTGTGAGCGTTGCAGTCGCGCTTGCCGAATGGTTCATTACCTCAGGCGGCACCAGCGGCAGGCGAGGGCGCATGGCCGCCCACATCATGGCCGGCGCGAGATTGCCGGATGCACTGCTCGGTAGGACCGAGCCCGCACCGACGATCGCTGTGCCTCGTCCCGGTCTTTGTCCGCTGGGTGCGATGGTCGGCGTCGCATTCGGGCAACTGCCCCATTCGGCGCTTCGGCTTATTGCCGCAGATGCGCAAGGGTTGCGTATGACACCGTGGCGGATGATTCTTGCTGAGGGAGCACGCACGATGCCGCGCGGTGCGGACCTCATCACCGAGGCCGATGACCCAGCGCTTCGCGTCATCGCTTGCAGCGGCGCGCCGCGCTGCCGCGAGGCTCTTGCCGATACCCGCACGCTGGCTGCCGCGCTTGCGCCGCACATCGCCGCGGACGCGCGCCTCCACGTTTCGGGCTGCGCCAAGGGCTGCGCGCATTCCGGGGCGACCGCGATCACGCTGGTTGCGACCAGCGCCGGATTCGATCTCATCCGCGACGGCTCGCCGCGCGCCGCGCCAGTTATGCGTGGCTTGAGCCACGGCGTCATCATCGAAAATCCCTCCATGCTGGCGGGAGGACGCTGATGCCGCACATTTATGAAACCGACGGTGCAGCGATCTATCGACAGTCCTTTGCCACCATCCGCGCCGAGGCGGACTTGACGCGCTTCACGCCCGATGAAGAACAGGTGGTCGTGCGCATGATCCATGCCGCCGGCATGGTAGGGCTCGAGGCCCATATCCGTTTCACGCCCGGCATGGTGGCGGCGGCGCGGGATGCGCTGCAGGCCGGCGCGCCCGTACTTTGCGACACGCGTATGGTGTCCGAGGGCATTACACGCGCGCGGTTGCCGGCGGTCAATGCCATCGTCTGCACGCTCGGCGACCCCGCCGTTCACGTACTGGCACAATCCATGCGCGATACCCGTTCGGCCGCGGCACTGGAACTGTGGCGACCGCACCTCGATGGCGCCCTTGTCGCGATCGGCAACGCGCCCACCGCGCTGTTTCACCTCCTCAACATGCTGGAGGATCGCGATTGCCCGAGGCCGGCTGCAATCATTGGCTGTCCGGTCGGCTTCGTCGGCGCGGCTGAATCCAAGGCCGCGCTGATGGCCGATCCGCCGGCGCCCGCCCTGACAATTGAAGGACGCCTCGGCGGCTCGGCGATCACCGTCGCCGCCGTGAACGCGCTCGCGAGCCGGAGCGAATAGCGATGGGGCGCATCATTTGCTGCGGCCTCGGGCCAGGCAATCCGGACTTGATGAGCGTGCGCGCGGACCGCGAGGTGCGCGCAGCCAGGCACGTCGCCTATTTCCGCAAGAAAGGGCGTCCCGGTCAGGCCCGCCGCATTGTCGAAGGCATGCTGGCCGCCAATGTCTCCGAATATCCGATGGAATATCCGGTCACCACCGAGCTCTCCTTCGACAGTCCGGATTACCTTCGCGTGCTCGCCGGCTTCTATGAAGAATGGGCGGAGCGTCTGGCGCGGCTTGCGCTCGCGGTCGATGTCGTCGTGCTCTGCGAAGGCGATCCCTACTTCTATGGCTCCTTCATGCATTTGCACGCGGGCCTGCGAGGCCGCGTCGAGATCGAGGTGATCGCGGGCATTCCGGGCATGGCCGGCTGCTGGAATGTGGTCGGTCAGCCGATTGCGTTGGGCGATGACGTGACGACCGTCTTGATGGGCACAATGGCGGAGGATGAACTCGAACGGCGGATGCGCAATTCGGACGCGCTCGTCGTCATGAAGACCGGGCGCAACCTCCAAAAGGTGCGCCGTGCGCTCGCCTCCGCCGGTCGTCTCAATGATGCCTGGCTGGTCGAGCGCGGCACCATGCCGGGCGAGCGTGTCGCGCGGCTGGTCGATGTCGAGGAAACCGATTGCCCCTATTTTGCAATCGTGCTCGTGCATGGAACGGGATGGCGCGCGGACAACATCGCATGACGGGATCGCTGACGATCGCGGGACTTGGGCCGGGCGATGAGGCGCTGGTCACGCCGGAGGTGACGGCCGCGCTAGCTACCGCGACCGACATTCTGGGCTATGCGCCCTATGTCGCGCGCGTAGCGCCGCGCGAAGGGCTCACGTTCCATCCGTCGGACAATCGCATGGAGTTGCAACGCGCAGCCCACGCTTTGCGGCTGGCATCAGAGGGACGCAACGTGGTGCTGGTATCCTCTGGCGATTCCGGCATCTTTGCGATGGCTTCTGCCGTGTTCGAAGCGCTCGAAGAGACGCCGCAATACCAGGGGCTTCCGATCCGGGTGCTCCCTGGCGTGACCGCAATGCTGGCGGCGGCCGCGCGCGCCGGCGCGCCGCTCGGACACGATTTCTGTGCCATTAATCTCTCCGACAATCTGAAATCGTGGGCGGTGATCGAGAAACGGCTGCGGCTTGCGGCCGAAGCTGATTTTGCCATCGCGATGTACAATCCGCGCTCGGCGAGCCGGCTGGAGGGATTTGGACGCGCGCTCTCAGTGTTGAAGGAGGCCGGGTGCGGCGACCGTCTCGTGATATTCGCGCGCGCGGTCAGCACACCCGATGAGCGGATTGAAATGATCAAATTGAGCGAGGCGTTGCCCGAGATGGCCGACATGCGTACGCTCGTGATCATCGGCAATTCGGCGACGCGACGCGTTGGCCGCTGGGTCTATGCGCCGAGGCACGCCCGATGACCGAGCCATTGCATCACCTCGGCCACGCTTTCCATCCGCGTCCGCTCAGGCAGAGGCGGCCGCGAGATCATGATCACGGGAAGGCCGAGCGCACGCGCAGCGTCGATTTTTGCGCGCGCGCCTTCGCCCCCGGAATTGCGGGCGACAATCCATTCGATGCCGCGCGTGCGCATCATCTCCAGCTCACTTTGAAGAGTGAATGGCCCGCGCGACACGATGACGTCGGCATCGAATGGCAGTGCGCCCTCGGGCGGGTCGACGAATCGCAAGGTGTAGGCATGCTGCGGCTTCGCGCCGAACGGCGCGATGTGTTGCCGGCCGATGGCAAGAAAGACGCGCGCCCGATTTTCCGGCAAGGCGGCGACGGCGGACGCGACATCCGCAACCTCGATCCAGTTATCGTCAGTCGCCTTGGCCCAAGGCACACGCTCGATCGCGATCAGAGGCGTTCCGCTTGCCGCGCACGCGGCAGCCGCGTTGCGGCTCATTTCGGCCGCAAACGGATGGGTTGCATCAACGACATGCGTAATGGCTTCGCGGCGAATATAGTCGGCAAGTCCGTTCGCGCCGCCGAATCCACCGACGCGGGTGGGCAGTGGCTGGTCGGCGGGGTTGCGGGTGCGTCCGCCATAGGAGTAGATCGCTTCGAGGCCCGCCCGCGCAATTGCTGCAGCGAGCAAATTGGCCTCAGTCGTTCCGCCCAGAATGAGGGCGCGCGTCATGGCTGATCCCTGGCTGACCATCATCGGTATCGGCGAGGATGGCCTTGCCGGCCTCTCCGAGGCAAGCCGAAAGGCGCTTTTTGAAGCCGAAACCGTCTTTGGTGGCGAGCGCCATCTTGCGCTCGCAGGCATAACCGAACGCACCCGGCCCTGGCCAGTGCCGTTCGATGCCGACGCTGTGCTGAGCTGCCGCGGCCGCCCGACGGCGGTGCTCGCCTCGGGCGACCCGTTCTGGCATGGCGTCGGCGGCAGTCTTGCGGAGAAGCTCGAGGCAGGCGAGTGGATCGCGCATTCCGCGCCTTCGACATTCTCGCTCGCCGCAGCGCGGCTCGGCTGGCGTCTTGAGTCCGTCATCTGTCTCGGACTGCACGCCGCGCCGTTCGAACGGCTCGTGCCGCATCTCGCGCGCGGCGCACAGATCATTTGCCTGGTGCGCGATGCCAGGGCGGCTGGTGACCTTGCGAGATGGTTGACAGAGCAGGGGTGGGACGCATCGTCGTTCTGGACCCTCGCCGCGCTGGGCGGCCCACGTGAGAAGATCATGCAGCATCGCGCAGACAGCTATGCCGGTGATTTGGCCGATGGCCCGGTCGCGGTTGCGCTGAAGGCCAGCGGAGCACAAGGCATCACCCGCAGTTCGGGGCTGCCGGACGATCTCTTCGCGCATGATGGCCAGATGACGAAGCGGCCGGTGCGTGCGCTCGCTCTTTCGGCGCTGGCGCCGCGACTGGGCGAACGGTTGTGGGATATCGGCGCAGGCTCTGGCTCGATCTCGATCGAATGGGCGCTGTGCGGCGGGATCGCGGTGGCCGTCGAGGCGCGCGATGACCGCGCCGCGAACATCCGCCGCAATGCAGCGAGTTTCGGGCTGTCGCACCGGGTCACCGTCATTGGCGGGACTGCTCCCGACGCTCTCGCTGCACTTGAAACGCCGGATGCTGTGTTCCTCGGCGGAGGTCTCGACAGCGCGATGTTCGATGCCGTCTGGTCGCGCGTTGTCCCGGGTACGCGGCTGGTCGCGCACGCCATAACGCTCGAGACGGAAGCGTTTCTCGTGGAACTGCACCACCGCCACGGCGGCGGGTTGATGCGGATCGAGCTCGCGCATGCAGGACGACTCGGCCATTACCGCTCCTGGGAGGCGACACGGCCGGTCGTGCAATGGAGCGTGGTCAGATGAAGGTCGCGGGCTTGGGATTCCAACGCGACGCCACGCTCGACGCGCTCCGCGAAGCGCTCGTGGCGGCCGGCGGACCCGCCGGAATCGCGGCGGTGGCAACCGTTAGCGACAAGGCGGAAGCGGGTGCCCTGAAGTTGCTCGCGCGAGAATGCGGCGTGCCGATCAAGGCGATTCCAGCTGAAGTTCTGACAGGCATCGCAACGCCGACTCAGTCAAAACTCATCAGGGACAAGTTTGGCACGGGATCGGTCGCCGAGGCTGCCGCGCTCGCCGCGGCCGGCCGTCGCGCGCGGCTAATTTCGAGGCGGTCGATCTCGCAGGACCGGACGGCAACCGCTGCCATTGCGGAGGGAGACGGCGAATGACGGTGCATTTCATCGGTGCAGGGCCGGGCGCCGCGGATCTCTTGACCTTGCGTGGCCGCGATCTCATCGCCTCTTGTCCGATCTGTCTCTATGCCGGCTCGCTGGTGCCGGCGGGCGTGCTGGCGCATTGCCCGCAAGGCGCGCGAATCGTTAACACCGCGCCACTGTCGCTCGACGAGATCATCGCAGAAATCGCAGGTGCGCATGCCGACGGCAAGGATGTGGCACGGCTGCACTCGGGTGATCTCTCGATCTGGTCGGCGATGGGCGAACAATTGCGCCGCCTGCGCGCGCTCGGTATTTCATATTCCGTGACGCCGGGTGTTCCCGCCTTTTCCGCGGCCGCGGCAGCGCTGCAAGCTGAGCTGACATTGCCGGGGTTGGCCCAATCGGTGGTGCTGACGCGTACGCCGGGCCGGGCCAGCGCGATGCCGGAGGGCGAGAACCTCGCCGCGTTCGCCGCAACCGGCGCGGTGCTCGCCATTCATCTGTCGATCCATTTACTCGATAAGGTCGTCGCCGAACTCGCGCCGCATTACGGCGCGGACTGCCCGGTGGCGATCGTCTGGCGCGCGAGCTGGCCAGACCAGCGCATCGTCCGCGCCACGCTCGCCACAGTTGAAGCCGCTCTTGGTGCTGAGCTCGAGCGGACCGCACTCATCCTGGTGGGCAAGACCTTGGGTTCGGAGGAGTTTGCCGAGAGTCGTCTCTACGCCGCCGACTATGATCGCCGCTACCGGCCGATCGGGCCGGTACCGCGCTTTCCGGAGGCGTCGTGATGGGGGCGGGCCTCGTCATCTCGGCGCCGGCCTCCGGCGTCGGCAAGACGACGCTGACGCTGGCGCTCGCGCGCGCCTATCGCGACCGCGGATTGAAGGTGCAGTGCTTCAAGAGCGGGCCCGATTATATCGACCCGGCGTTTCATGCCGCCGCCGCCGGATGCCCGTCCGTCAACGTGGACAGTTGGGCGATGGATCGCGCGGCGATCGAGCACCTCGTTGGCCGTGGTGCGGATGCCGACCTCGTTCTAACCGAGGGTTCGATGGGCTTGTTTGACGGCGCGGCCGCACGCGGCGTCTCCGGCACCGGCGCCACCGCCGACATTGCCGAGATGATCGGTTGGCCAGTGCTGCTCGTGATCGATCCGTGCGGACAGGCCCAGACGGCCGCGGCCGTGGCCGCGGGTCTGCGCGATTTTCGCGCGGGTGTGCGCCTTGCCTGTGTCGTGTTGAATCGCGTCGCGAGTCCGCGCCACGAGGAGCTCGTGCGCAGTGCCTTCGCCAATGCCGGCATACCCGTGCTCGGGGCCTTGCCTCGCCACGCCGAAATCAGCTTGCCGAAACGGCATCTCGGCCTGGTGCAGGCGGAGGAGCAGGCTCAGATCAGTGGCCTGATCGGTGAGGCCGCGCGCTTCGTCAGCGCGCATGTCGATCTCGACGCCGTGCTGCAAGCGGCGTCCAGCTGGTCGCCGCAACCGTCCGCGCGCGGGCTCGGCGTCGATCCGCCCGGTCAACGCATTACGCTCGCTCGCGATGCGGCGTTCTCCTTTGTCTATCCGCATATGTTGGAGGCCTGGCGCTCCGCGGGCGCCGAGATCACGACCTTCTCGCCGCTCGCCGATGAAGGCCCCGATGAAAGCGCCGATGTGTGCTGGCTGCCCGGCGGCTATCCCGAACTGCACGCCGGCCGCCTCACGGCCAACGCACGATTTCGCACCGCTCTCCGCGCCTTTGCGGCGACGCGCCCCGTGCACGGCGAATGTGGGGGTTATATGGTGCTGGGTGCGGCTTTGGCGGATGCCGAAGGCGCGCGCCACGAGATGGTCGGCTTGCTCGGTCTGGAGACGAGCTTTGCCAAACGTCGCATGCACCTCGGCTATCGTCTCGCCGAGCTCGCGGCGCCGATCCCTGGACATCAAGCCGGCGCGCGCTTGCGTGGCCATGAGTTTCACTATTCCACGATCGTCGCACAGCCAGATACGCCGCTCGCAGTCGTCCGCGACGCGACCGGGGCGATCGTCGCCGAGACCGGCTCGCGGCGCGGTCACGCGACCGGCACATTCTTTCACCTGATTGCGGAGGACCGGTGAGGGGCTTCGTCTCTTTCATCTCCGCCGGTCCCGGCGATCCCGAGCTCCTGACGTTGAAAGGGGCCGCGCGGCTTCGCGAGGCCGACGTCGTACTCTATGACGATCTCGCGTCAGGCGCGATCCTCGACCGTGTCCGTCCCGGCGCCAATCTCGTCGCGGTTGGAAAACGCGCCGGCCGTCCCTCGACCAAGCAGCAGCATGTCAACCGGCTCCTGGTCGACTATGCCTCGACCGGCGCGCGCGTGGTGCGCCTGAAATCCGGCGATGCCGGCGTCTTCGGCCGTCTCGAAGAGGAGATCGAGACGCTGCGCGCGGCTGATATCGGCTATGAGATCATTCCCGGCGTGACCGCGGCCTGCGCTGCCGCCGCGCAGGCCGGCGTTCCGTTGACGCGACGCCACACGTCGCGCCGGGTCCAGTTCGTGACCGCAGCCGATGTCACCGGCGAATTGCCGCAAAATCTCAATTGGGCGGCCCTCGCCGATTCGGAAGCAACCACCGTGGTCTATATGGGCCGGCGGACATTCCCCGCTCTGGCGGCAAAGCTAATCGCGCATGGTCTTGCGCCTGATACCCCGGCGCTGCTTGCGGAATCCTTAGGCCACTCCGATGAGCGGCTTGTCCGCACCACCATCGCAGAGCTCGCCGAACGTCTTGCGCAAGCCGAAGCCGTGACCAAAGCCGCCGTCATTCTGTTCGGCGCGCTTGCAGGAGATTCTGCCTGATGATGTCGGCGTCCGCCCTCGCTCGCCCCTTGACGCCTGCTGTTCGAAAAGAGCACACAAGAGGGCATGGTGCTCGAAGCGGCGCAAAGCGCCGGAACATAATCGGGAATGGGGTAGGGCGGACCCATTGCGCGCGCCCGGAAGCCCCGGCCGCCCGTGGACCCAGGGCCGTCGGGTGTGACGGCAGGAAGGACTTGAGATCATGCATATCGAACCGGGAATCGTAACGGGCGCCAAGCTCGTGTTGAGTTATGCGACGGGCATCGCCGCGGGCGCTGTCGCGCTCAAGCTCGCGGTCGAGACCGTGCGCGAGCATGGCATCGGATCGTTGGCTGTGCGGATAATGGCCACGACAGCGCTTGTGCTCACGTTCTTCGAGATCCTGCCGCATTTCTCGGTCGGGGTCTCCGAGGTGCACTTCATCCTCGGCTCGACGTTGTTCTTATTGTTCGGCGCGGCGCCAGCTGCCTTGGGACTTGCGCTCGGTCTACTGTTGCAGGGACTATTCTTCGTGCCGACCGATCTGCCGCAATACGGCATGAACGTCACGACGCTGTTGGTGCCACTATTTGCGATCCAGGCGCTCGGCCAGCGCATCGTTCCACGCAACACGGCCTATGTGGACTTGCAATATCGCTTGCAATATCGCCAGGCCCTCGCGCTCTCGACTGCATACCAGTCGGGCATCGTGGCGTGGGTCGCCTTCTGGGCGCTCTATGGTGCGGGCTTTGGCGCCGCCAATCTCGCCAACATCGAGACCTTCGCGGCGTCCTATGCGCTAGTCGTATTGATCGAGCCGTTGGCCGATCTCGCCGTGTTGGCGCTCGCCAAATCGCTGCGTGCCGTGACCGCGGAGGGGTTCGTCACCCGCCGCCTGCACAACGCTGCCTAGAGACAATGCGAACGGCGGCCGCCATGGCCGCTCTTCGCTCAAGCAATGCTCACGATCTCCTTGATAGGCATCGGTTGCGGCGATCCCGAGCAACTCACGCTCGCGGCAATCCGTGCCATCAACGCAGCCGATCTCATTCTCATTCCGCGCAAGGGAATGGCGAAGTCCGAGCTCGCCGAATTGCGGCGGGCCATTTGCAAAGACGTACTTACCAATGCAGCGGCACGCATCGCGGAATTCGACCTGCCGGTTCGTGACGCAGACGAAACGGATTACCGCAAGCGCGTGGACGAATGGCACGACGCGGTCGCCGCAACCTGGTCGCAGACGATCACCGGCCATTTGGGACGCGAGGGGCGGATTGCGCTGCTGATCTGGGGCGATCCTTCGCTCTATGACTCGTCCCTGCGCATCGCGCGACGGCTCGATCCCACACCTATGATCGAAGTGATCCCCGGCATAACGTCGATCCAGGCATTGTGCGCGGCCCACGCGCTGCCGTTGAACGATGTCGGCGAGCCTTTTCTGGTCACGACGGGACGGCGGTTGCGCGAAGGCGGCTGGCCGCCCGGCACCGATACCGTGGTCGTGATGCTCGACGGTGGCACGGCGTTTCAGTCGCTCGACGCGCACGGCCTGCACATCTGGTGGGGCGCCTATCTCGGTACGCCGGATCAGATCATTATGTCGGGCGAGCTATCCGAGATGGGTCCGCGCATCACTGCCGCGCGGCAGGAGGCGCGCGCACGGCACGGGTGGATCATGGACAGCTACATTCTCAAACGTAGATCGTGAAGCGGCCATTCGTCGCGCGAACGGAACAGAGGTACGGCAACATGCTCCCTCAATGGGTCTATCAGAAGTGCCCCGGAATCTCTGCCGTCCATCGCGAGGCGGCCGTCGCGGTTGCTCTAAAACTGTCCGCTAGGATCGCAGTCGCCGCCAACCTATCACGATACCGCTCGTCGACACGACGATTCCAATGAGCGACAGGAGCACCATCACGGTGTCCCATGCCGGGCGATGGCGCAGCAGCAGCGGAAAATCTAGACTGTGCATGGCATTGAATAGCCAGCGATACGTCCGGCGGCTATTGTCGACGCGGCCGAGAATGTCGCCATTGCGCGGATCAATGTAGAACCAGCTCTGAGCCGCGTCCTCGAAGCCCACGCGCAGCACCGGCAGAGGGCGCTCATTGTGATGCGAATACCAATAAGCATCGAACCACGTTTGTGGGTGCGCTTCTCGATCCGAAGCCGGTGAACGCGCACTTGCAGGACACCATTCGTCGTTACCGCAAGCTCATGGGGAATGAGGAGCGAGAGCCTGAAAGCCGCCCGCAGGGTAGGAGGGCGGCTATACGCTAAAGCGTATTTATATGGTGTATACGCTGAAAGGTATATCCATTTTTAACCTCTGAAGCGTATATTGACATTTAACCTCTAGAGCGTATATGGCGTGCCTAGAGAGGTACGCCGTGGACCAGATCGCCCGAACGCCCAAGCAAATCGGAGATGCCATCCGCCGGCAACGCCGCAACCTTGGCCTGAACCAGACCCGCGTCAGGGACAAGACAAAGCTACGGCAAGCAACTATCTCGGCCGTCGAGAGTGGCGCGCCCGGGACTCAGCTCGGAACGCTTTGTGATATTCTCGCAGCGCTCGACCTCGAGTTCGTTATCCGTCCCAGGACGAAGGCAAAGCCGGCCGAGATCGAGGACATCTTTTGATGGCTCGCCCGCGGCGGCATATCCCGCTCAATGTCTTCTTGAACGGCCGTCTCGTCGGGCGCCTGAACAGGCAATCCAGCGGCGCAATCGACTTTCAGTACGATCCGTCCTGGCTTGCCTGGGAGCATGCGCTGCCCGTGTCGCTATCTCTGCCTCTGCGTGAGGACCGCTATATCGGTGCGCCTGTCATCGCCGTCTTCGACAATCTCCTGCCCGACAGCACGCCCATCCGTCGTCGCATGGCGGAGCGAGTCCACGCTCAGGGCATCGACGCTTACGACCTACTTGCCCCTGTCGGACGGGATTGCGTCGGCGCACTGCAATTCCTGCCGGACGGTATCGAACCCGGCGCCGCCGGTGCTGTCGACGGCAGACCTGTTAACGACAAGGAAATCGCGCAGCTTCTCGGCGACCTTGCATCGGCTCCCCTTGGGCTTGGCGAGGACGAGGACTTTCGGATCTCGATCGCCGGCGCCCAGGAAAAGACCGCGCTCTTGTTCTGGAAAGGGCGTTGGTACAAGCCGCTGGCGACTACAGCTACGACGCACATCCTCAAACCGCAGATTGGCCGACTGCCGAACGGCATCGATCTTTCCTACAGCGTCGAGAATGAGTTCTTCTGTCTCAAGCTGACAGCCGCCCTTGGGTTTCCGAGCGCCCCGGTCGCCATTGAGGAGTTTGAGGGTAACCGCGTGCTCGTGGTCGAGCGGTTCGATCGCCGCTGGACCAGCGACAACCGTCTCCTGCGTTTGCCCCAAGAGGATTGCTGCCAGGCTTTGTCCGTGCCGCCATCCTTGAAATACGAATCCGAGGGCGGGCCCGGTATTCCAGCTATCCTCAATCTGCTGAAAGGGAGCGATCAGCCAGAGGCAGATCAAACGACGTTTCTGAAAGCCGTGATTGCCTTCTGGCTTCTCGGTGCCACGGATGGGCACGCCAAAAATTTCAGCGTCTTTCTCTCTCCCGGCGGTCGCTTCCGCATGACCCCGCTCTACGATGTGATCTCAGCGCAGCCCAGCCTCGACGCAGGCCAGATCAAGCGTAACAAGATGAAGCTGGCCATGGCCGTCGGTGATAGCCGTCACTACGTCGTCGACAGCGTCATGCCGCGCCATTTTGTCCAGACCGCTGCCAAGGCAGGGATTGGCGCGGGACTCGTGACCGCGATCTTCGATGAGCTGCGCGCACAGGCGCCGGCGGCGGTCGAACAGGTCACCGCGGCGCTCCCGAAGGCATTTCCTGCCGAAGTCGCTGATAGCATCAATAATGGGGTCAAGGCTCGTCTGCGCAGGTTGGAGGATGCGTGATGCCAAAGATCGATGTGCCACCAGTTAATCGAAGCCGAGGGGCATCTCTGCCCATCGCCACGCTGGACCAGCGAGATTGATCATGGGGCCAAAGCTCGATTCAGCGATGCTCCAGAACTGGAATCTGGCCCCATTCACCTATGAGAATCCCGAGGGCACAACATTCTTTGCCCCCGAGCGATCCTGCCTGGAGCTCGCCGACACGCCCCAAACGGCCCTGGCGGTCTCGATCGCGCGCCGTTCGCGATTCCTGTCGCGCACAAAGGAAGCGGCAGCCGGCCTCGACATGCGGATGTTGAAGACCCCCGTCGAGGGGAAGTTCATCGACCTGCGCACCGTGTCGGCCGAACTTCCGCGAGAGCAACGCTGGTCATTGGGCAACGCGGTCCCAGCCGACATCGACGGTGTCCTGTTTCGGCCGGCCGAGCGCCCCACGGCAACGGCGATTGCCGTCCTCAAGGGACAGGCGCTCGGCCGATCGATTCAGACAACGCACTATCGCTTTGAATGGAACGGCGTTCGCATCGACAGGCTCTACGCCTTCGACGAGGAAGGTACTGTCCTGCAACCCGAGATTCTCGCGGGAAAGGAGGAGGTTCTTGCAGCGTAGAATCGAAATGGCGCTGTCCTGGGCAAAGGCCGTTTGGCGCGCGATCTGGTCACGCCGACCATTCACGCCGCGTCGCTCGCCCACGCAACGACACACGCCGGAACCGCGGACCCGCCTTGCGCATTGGCGGGGGACCGGTTCAGCACCAGCAGGCCATTGGACCGCCTGTCACCCCTCCACCGAGCACATCTTCAAGGCCGAGGTCACGTGTTCGCATGGTCACCGACTTACACTCAAGGGGCATTCCATCAGCGCCAGGGGCCAGGTTCAGCCGAGCGTGATTTGCAGGCATCCCGGCTGCGACTTCCACGAATTCGTCATGCTCGACAACTGGTCGCACCGGCGAGCGGCGCAGACCGCGCTGCCGCGCTAGCGAGAACGGGCAACCAGGGTCCTCGGCAACATGAAGCGTCACACCGTCATCGTCGAGGGCACTCTCTCCTTTCGCATGCAACGTGTCGCAGCGGCGCGTGCGGGAGACCACGGCCGCGATGTCGCCACACTACCGCTGCTCGCGGCCCGCCTCGCGGGTGGCTTCAGCCGACCCGCCGATCACGCCACCCTTGTCCCCATCGTCGGTCGAGCGCTCGCGGAGCTCGCGTTCGAAGAGCTTGAGGCAGTCAAGACCAGGCCCGGCATGGCGCGGGCCGTGCTTGCAGTCCTGGCGCGCGTATGGGCCGCAGACATTCGATTCGATGATCCGCTTTATGCGAGCGCCCGCCTGCTCGATCTGGGGCGCATCGAGACCTATCTGCGCGACCAACTGCCCATCGGCGCGCTGCCTCCGGACCTTCGCGACCAGGCGATTGTGGGTGTAGGACATGCGCCTGCGACCATCGGCAGCCTGCATTTCCACCGGCTGATCTCCATCGACCCGCTATGGCGACCGTGTGAATAAGCGCCGAACTCTGACCCCCCGTATTGCCTCACCTGAGGATGTTACTTTCGCTTGACGGATGTAGCTCCGACTGTCGGCCGGTCCGAGG
>NZ_JBEGDB010000176.1:0-16327 GCF_043638955.1 Bradyrhizobium sp. 31Argb
GCGAAACTACTTCGCCGTCGTCGCCATTGCCGCCACTCTGCTCTGGATAAGGTAACTGTCCACACGGCCTAGTGCAGTAGACTGGTGCGCCACTGGCAGTAACCTCTCGAAGAACCTCGCCTTTCTGGCCTCTTCTCGGGGCCCCTCCGGTGGTTTTCTGTTCAACTCCAGTGGCTTTATGGCTTATTCGTTCTCGTGATTTTAAAGACCGAAGAACAAAAAAAGCCCTTGCAAACAAGGGCTTATTTGGTCGGAGCGAAAGGATTTGAACCTTCGACCCCTAGTCTCCCAGACTAGTGCGCTAACCGGGCTGCGCCACGCTCCGATGCCGTTCCATTAGCTGCGATCAGGGCTTCGCGCAAGGCGCGATCGGATGGTGCTCGCCAAGCCCGGTCCCTCGCGCGGTTCTCGCAGCAATGGCACGGCCAAAACGCGCTCGGTTCGGGCCGGTCGGCCCAGATTGAGGCAGATCAAGCCAAAGTTCCCGTCGGCGCCATAGCCTCGGCGAGCCTTTCCGCCAGCCCGCCTGCGCCACCAAATCAGAGGCAAGCCAACGTGCAGACCTTCTATTTCGACCGGAAAGACGGTGTTCCGATCCGCGACCGGATCGGGAAGCAGTTTTCGTCGGACGCCGAAGCTGTCGAATACAGCAAGGAGCTCGCCGCACATTTCCGAAAAGAGGCTCCCGCCGAACCGGACCTTGCGATCGTGGTCGTCAGCGAGTCCGGCCGCGAGATTCATCGCGAGCCGGTGCATCCGGCGGCCACCTCCTAGACGGTCCGGCCGCGCGATTACCGGCCTTCGCCGTCCTTCATCGCCGAATCTAGCATCTCCCGGCAAATGATCAGGTCCTGGAGCGCGCGCTGCAGGCGATCGCGGTCGGCGGCTGGGATGCCGCGGGCGGGTGCGGCTGCCGCCGCGGGCTGGGCGGCCGGCGGTTGCCGGCCCTTGAAGGGCGCGAGGATGCCGTCCTCGTCGGGGTCGACGAAGCGGTAGTCGATCTCGATGGCGTTGCCGTCATCAAATTCCTCGTCCTCGGCATCGTTATCGTGGCCGGCGGTCTCCTCCTCCTCGTCGGATTCCCGCAGGCTCTGCCCGATCGCCTCCTCGACGGCGCCAAAGGAGATCGCCGCGCTCTGGTCGGAGATCGCCTGGACCGACTTGATGCCGTGCTCCTTCAGGATCCGCTGCACGCCGCGGATCGTATAGCCCTCGCCATACAGCAGGCGGCGGATGCCCTTGAGCAGGTCGACGTCGTCAGGGCGATAGTAGCGGCGGCCGCCGCTACGCTTCATCGGCTTGATCTGCGCGAACCGCGTCTCCCAGAAGCGCAACACGTGCTGGGGGATGTCGAGCTCGTCGGCGACCTCGCTGATGGTACGGAATGCATCGGGCGCCTTCTCCAACTGCCCGCTCCTTCTCCTGGAGTACGATCCGCACAAACGCGCTCGCGACAACGCCAAGCGCTTGCGCCGAGATCACGCTCAAACAACGATAGCGCGGGATGACGATTCGAAGAAACGTCATCACGCCCAAGAAGGAATTATCCGCTCTTGTCTTCGCCGTTGGTCGAGCCGTGGTGGCCGTTGATCCGCTGCTTCAGGATCGCCGACGGCTTGAATACCATCACCCGCCGCGGCGAGATCGGCACTTCGGTGCCGGTCTTCGGGTTGCGTCCGATGCGCTGGCCCTTCTTGCGCACCATGAAGGAGCCGAAGGACGACAGCTTCACCGTTTCGCCCTTTTCCAGGCAATCGGTGATTTCCTTCAAGACGAGTTCGACAAACGCCGAGGATTCCGTGCGCGACAATCCCACCTTCTGGTAGACCGCCTCGCACAAATCGACTCGTGTGACTGTTTTACCGGTTCCGGTCATCGCCTGCCCCGCACTCTCGGCGAACAAAATTTGTCCCCTGAAATTAGAGGGTTAGCAGGCAATGGTCAACAGTGGCGATAATGCAGCAGCCTGCCAAAAATCGTCAGGGATGTGTCTTTTCTGATTGCACGCTTCACCAGCGAACGAGCGCCGAGCCCCAGGTGAAGCCGCCGCCCATCGCTTCGAACAGCACGAGGTCGCCTTTCTTCACGCGTCCATCCTTCACCGCAACGGATAGCGCCAGGGGAATCGATGCCGCCGAAGTGTTGCCGTGGCGATCGACCGTCAGCACCACCTTCTGCGGTGCAATATGAAGCTTGTGCGCCGAAGCATCGATGATCCGCTTGTTGGCCTGATGCGGGATGAACCAGTCGATGTCCTCGGCGCTGGTGCCGGTGGCGTTGAAGGCGTCGACGATCACGTCGGTGATCATGCCGACCGCGTGCTTGAACACCTCGCGGCCCTCCATCCTGAGATGGCCGACCGTCTGCGTCGATCCCGGGCCGCCGTCGACGAACAGCTTCGACTTGTGGCGGCCGTCAGAGCGCAGATGCGTGGTCAGCACGCCGCGGTCGGACGATTTGCCCGGCTGCTCCTGCGCTTCCAGCACCACCGCGCCGGCGCCGTCGCCGAACAGCACGCAGGTGCCGCGGTCGCTCCAGTCGAGGATGCGCGAGAAGGTCTCGGCGCCGATCACCAGCGCCCGCTTGTAGGCGCCGGTGCGCAGGAAATTGTCGGCGGTCGCCAGCGCGAAGACGAAGCCGGAGCACACCGCCTGCAGGTCGAAAGCCGCGCCATGGGTGATGCCGAGCCCGTTCTGCACCGCGACCGCGGTTGCGGGAAACGTATTGTCCGGCGTCGAGGTCGCGAGCACGATCAGGTCGATATCCTCAGCATCGAGGCCGGCGTTCGCCAGCGCCGCGCGCGCGGCGTTGATGCCGAGATGGGAGGTGAACTCCCCTTCGGCGGCGATGTGCCGCTCCCTGATGCCGGTGCGCTGCACGATCCACTCGTCTGATGTATCGACGCGGGTCGCCAGCTCGGCATTGGTCACGACCCGCTCCGGCAAATAAGAGCCGCAGCCGAGCACGACCGATCGTATCGCAGTCACGAGACAGCCTCCTGCGCGGTCTGCGCTGAGGCCAGCGCGCTTCCGTCGCGGTTGAGCATCTGATTGATCTTGGTGAGGAGATCGTAGTGGGCCATCTCATAGCCAACATCGACGGCATAGGCAAAGCCTTCGGCGCTCGTCCCGCCGTGACTTTTTACGACCAAACCCTTCAGACCCAGGAGCACCCCGCCGTTGGACTTGTTGGGGTCCATCTTGTCGCGCAGCGCCCGGAAGGCGCCGCGGGCCAGAAGATAGCCGATCCGCCTGGGCCAGCTCTGGGACAGGGCGTTGCGCAGGAAACCCTCCATCTGCCGCGCGGTGCCCTCGGCCGCCTTCAGCGCGATGTTGCCGGCATATCCCTCCGTGACGACCACATCGGCGACGCCCTTGCCGATGCCGTCGCTCTCGACGAAGCCGATATAATTCAGTTGCGGCAGGTTCATCGCCCGCAACAGCTCCGCGGCCTCGCGGATCTCCTCATGTCCCTTCATCTCTTCGCGGCCGATATTGAGCAGCCCCACGGTCGGCCGCTCCACATTGAACCGCACGCTTGCCATCGCGCTGCCCATCAAGGCCAGCGCCACCAGGTGGTGCGCGTCGCCGCCGATGGTCGCCCCGAGGTCGAGCACGATGGCGTCGCCGCGCACGGTCGGCCAAAGCCCCGTGATCGCCGGGCGGTCGATTCCCGGCAGCATGCGCAGATTGAACCGCGCCATCGCCATCAGCGCACCGGTGTTGCCGGCGGAGATCGCGACATCGGCCTCGCCCTGTTTCACCGCGTCGATCGCAAACCACATCGAGGACGTCTTGCGGCCGCGCCTGAGCGCCTGACTCGGCTTCTCATCGTTGCTGATCGCGACGTCGGTGTGGATCACGCGCGAGGCCGCCTTCAAGGGGGGATGCGCCGCCAACTCCGGCTCGATCAGCTTGCTGTCGCCAAACAGCAGGAATTCGGTGTCAGGATGCCGGCTCAACGAGATGGCGGCGCCGGGGACGACGACCGATGCGCCGTCATCGCCACCCATGGCGTCAAGCGCGATTCGAACCTTTTTAGGCATGAACGTCCCGGAAACCTGCTCTCGGCGGCCTTGAAGCGGACCAGCCACCCGTTTGAAAGCCACCGCCATCAGCGATGTCTATCGCGGTCAGCGATGTCTATCGCGGTCAGCGATGTCTGTCGCGGTCAGCGATGTCCATCGCGCAAGCGATGTACGGCCGGAGGCAACGGCGCGCCCGGCTGGGCCGCGACAATAACCTGTCCCCATTCTGACACAACCTCTTCACCATGCTTTGCCGGCCGGCTCAGGGTTGCGGGAACGCGGAGGCGTCGACGGAGGATATTTCAAATTATTCAATATCTTATCTCATATTTATGAGAATGCAACGGATCGACTTCGCGCGATGGTTCGCTCTCATAATCCACTTTAACCGGAGCCTATTTCCCGTTGGATTTCCCTTTCGGCTTGTTCCCACCGGGGGTTTTCGGCGCGGCCTGCAGCGCTTTCAGCGCGGCAAACGGGTGGTCCTTGGGATCGGCGGCCTCGACCACCGGCTCGAACACGGCATCCGCCTTGCGCGGATAGGGGTCGATCGCGAGGAACAGCGCGTCGGTCGCAAGCCGGCCGAGATCGATCATGCCGTTCTCGATCGGCTCCGGCGGGTCGGGTATCTCAGCTTCGCTGCGTTCGGCCTCCTCGGCCAGCGCGGCCATCTGCGGGATCTGCTCCGGCGGGGCGAAGATCAGGTCGATCTCCTCGTCGATCTCGTTCTCGATCTCCTCGAGCGTCACCACACAGGTCTGTCCGACGCGGCCGCGCACGGAGCCCACGACATGGAAGCGGCCGCCGCTCTTCGGCGTGACGTCGAACGACGCCTCAGCCGAAAGCACCTCGCGCAGGCTCGCGATATCGGCCAATGCCTGGCGCTGGCGCGGATCGGCCTCGATGTCGCGGTGCAGGCCGGTTTCCGGCACCTGCGCCACCGCAACCAGCGCGCGCCAAGGATCACGCGAAGGATCGCGCGCAGGAAACGGCCTCTCTGTCTCGGTATCTTTCATTGAGCCGCGCCCACCTGCTCCGGCACTGGAAACTTCCACGATCCGCCCGACAGCGTCGCCGCGTCGAGCTGGTCCAGCACGGCCGCCACCCGCTCGGCATACGTCGCAAGGCCCCGCGCCTTCTCGATGTCCTTGCCATCAAAGATATTCTTGCAGAATGCGTTTGCCAGCGCCTCATGGCCATCGATGAGCGCAAGGTCGTAGGCCACGGAACGGCCGTAGAAGGCCTCGCCGAACGCCTTCATCCGCTTCGGCACCGTGAGGTCGCCGACCCCCATTTCGCGCAGATTGTCGTCCATGTCCTCGCAGAAGCGGTCGAACAGCGCCTGCGACAGGCCCGATTCGCCCTCCACTGCCCGCAGGCGCCGCAGCACCAGCCACAAATGCATCAACAGCAGGTCGAATCGGCCGTTAACCGTATCTGCGACGGCCAACTGCCGGTAAAACACCGGTTCTCGCGCCTGCGTCACGATCATGCCATAGATGGTCTCAATGGTGCCGCTCGGGAGTAGCCGGGGTTTCTTGAATTGATTGAACGGCCAAAGCATTGTGGGTTCCGCCCGCGGGCCCAAAGCGCCCGCTTCTGTTGCAATCCTCAGCCGTGCCCGGTACGTCAACGCCTCGCGCGACGCAAGGGGACGGATCAGTTCCGCCGATGACCGAAGCCAACAAGACCAGCCCACGCGTGTCCTTCTCACGCGGCGTGCTAGCACGCTGCCGCGCCGCGGCGGCCATCGGCCTCGTCTGCGCGCTGCTTGCCGCCTGCACCGGCGAGCAATTCCAGAAGGGCTACATCCTGCCGCAGGGCGCGCTCGAGCAGATCCCGATCGGCGCGAGCCAGGACCAGGTGCTGATCGTGATGGGCACGCCGTCGACGGTGGCGACGCTGGACGGCGAGGTGTTCTATTACATCTCCCAGCGCACCGAGCGCCCAGTCGCCTTCATGAACCAGCGGGTGGTCGACCAGCGCGTGATCGCTGTTTATTTCGACAAGAACCGCACCGTCCGCCGCATCGCCAATTACGGCCTGCAGGACGGCAAGATCTTCGACTTCGTCAGCCGCACCACGCCGACCTCGGGCCAGGAGCTCAGCTACCTGACGCCGCTGTTCAAGCTCTTGAGCTTCAACTAACCATCGGCCCGCTGCGCCAAGTCGCCGCTTAACTCCTCGCTTGCCGGACCGCCCTGCGGTCCCCTACGCTCCCTGAAAACAAGATCAAATCAGGGAGCGAACACGTGAGCCGAACCTTGCTTTCCCGCCGCCGCCTGCTGACGGGCACCGCCGCCGTCTCGGCCGCCGCCATTTTGCCGCGCGCGAGCTTGGGCGCCGGCGACTGGCGGCCGACCGAGACCGTCCGCCTGATCGTGCCGGCCGCCGCCGGCGGTTCCACCGACGTGATGGGCCGCCTGCTCGCGGCGCATCTGCAGACCGCCTGGGAACAATCGGCAATCGTGGAGAACCGCTCGGGCGCCGGCGGCACCATCGGCACCGCCGAAGTCGTCCGCAACAAGGGCGACGGCCACACCATCCTGATCGGCAATCCCGGGCCGAATGCGATCGCCTATTCGATCTTCAAGAACCTCACCTACCAGAAGGATCAGTTGCAGCCGGTCTCCAACATGATCCGGATCCCGAACATCGTCTCGGCCCATCCCTCGACCGGCATCAAGTCGATCCCCGAGCTGATCGCGTACCTCAAGGCCAATCCGGACAAGCTCACCTATGGCTCGTCCGGGACCGGCCAGAGCCCGCATCTGACCGGTGCCTGGTTCCTGCAGCTCACTGGTCTCAAGATGACCCATGTGCCGTTCCGCGGCGCCGGGCCTGCGCTGCAGGCGGGGCTCGCGGGCGACATCCAGATCCTGTTCGACAATCTCTATCCGTCGCTGCCGCAGGTGCTGGACGGCAAGCTCAACGGGCTCTGCGTCACCACCGCCGAGCGCAGCGATGCCGCGCCAAAACTGCCGACCATGCGCGAGAGCGCGCCGGAGTTATCGAAATTCGAAGTCTCCTCCTGGTTCGGCGTGTTCCTGCCCAAGACCTCGCCTGCCCCGATCGTGGACGAGCTCAACCGCCAGGTGAAGGCGATGCTGGAGCGCGACGACGTCAAGAAGAACATCGCCGGCATGGGCGCCCGCCCCGACCACGGCACGCCGCAGCAATTCACCGATTTCGTCGACGCCGAGACGAAGAAGTTCGCCGCCATCATCGAGAAGGAAGGCCTGCAGATGGAGGTGAAATAACTCCACCGCCGTCATTGCGAGCGAAGCGAAGCAATCCATAGCGCTGCTTGCGGAGGCGTGGATTGCTTCGCTTCGCTCGCAATGACGCGTTGAGAGAGAGCCGCCCGTATCGCCAAACAAAAACCCCGCGGCTGGTGCCGCGGGGTTTTACATTCGCGTCACGCAGCGATCAGTGCGCCAGGATCGCCAGCAGCAGCAGCGCCACGATGTTGGTGATCTTGATCATCGGGTTGACCGCCGGGCCCGCCGTATCCTTGTAGGGATCGCCGACGGTGTCGCCGGTTACCGCGGACTTGTGGGCGTCGGAGCCCTTGCCGCCGTAGTGGCCGTCCTCGATGTACTTCTTGGCGTTGTCCCAGGCGCCGCCGCCCGAGGTCATGGAGATCGCAACGAACAGTCCGGTGACGATGACCCCTAACAGCATCGCGCCGACGGCGGAGAACGCCGCCGACTTGCCGGCCGCACCGCCGCCCGCAATCGCGTAGATCAGGAAGTAGACCACGATCGGCGACAGCACCGGCAGCAGCGACGGGATGATCATCTCCTTGATCGCCGCCTTGGTCAGGAGGTCAACCGCCTTGCCGTAATCCGGCTTGTCGGTGCCCTGCATGATGCCGGGCTTCTCGCGGAACTGGCGCCGCACCTCTTCGACGATCGCGCCGGCTGCACGGCCGACCGCGGTCATGCCCATCGCACCGAACAGATACGGCAGCAGGCCGCCGAACAACAGGCCCACCACCACATAGGGGTTGTTGAGCGAGAAGTCCGGATTGACGCCCGCGAAATAGGTGTGGTTGGCGGAGTCGCTGATGAAGAATTTGAGGTCCTGGTTATAGGCCGCAAACAGCACCAGCGCGCCGAGACCGGCGGAGCCGATCGCATAACCCTTCGTCACCGCCTTGGTGGTGTTGCCGACCGCGTCCAGCGCGTCGGTCGATTTGCGCACCTCCTTCGGCAGACCGGCCATCTCGGCGATGCCGCCGGCGTTGTCGGTGACCGGGCCGAAGGCGTCGAGCGCCACGATCATGCCAGCCAGCGCCAACATGGTCGCAGTCGCGATCGCAATCCCGAACAGGCCAGCCAGGCTGTAGGTGATGAGAATGCCGGCGATGATGACCATGGCCGGCAGCGCGGTCGCCTCCATCGAGATCGCAAGCCCCTGGATCACGTTGGTGCCGTGGCCGGTCACCGAGGCCGCCGCGATCGACTTCACCGGTCGATAGTCGGTGCCGGTATAGTATTCGGTGATCCAGATGATCAGCGCGGTGACGATGAGGCCGACCACGCCGCATTGGAATAGCGACATGCCGGAATAGTCGACGCCCGGCAGCTTGTCGAAGCCGATCAGGGTGTAGATCACGCCGGCGATGCCGATCAGCGACAGGATGCCGGTCGCGATCAGACCCTTGTAGAGCGCGCCCATGATCGACTGGCTGGCGCCGAGCTTGACGAAGAAGGTGCCGATGATCGAGGTGATGATGCAGACGCCGCCGATCGCGAGCGGCAGCGTCATCATGTCCACCAGGATCGGCGATTTCGCAAAGAAGATCGCCGCCAGCACCATGGTGGCGACCGCGGTCACCGCGTAGGTCTCGAACAGGTCGGCGGCCATGCCGGCGCAGTCGCCGACATTGTCGCCGACATTGTCCGCGATGGTCGCCGGGTTGCGCGGATCGTCCTCGGGGATGCCGGCCTCGACCTTGCCGACGAGGTCGCCGCCGACGTCGGCGCCCTTGGTAAAGATGCCGCCGCCGAGACGGGCGAAGATCGAGATCAGCGAGGCGCCGAAGCCGAGCGCCACCATGGCGTCGATCACGGTGCGGCTATCCGCCGCCAACCCGACGACCTTGGTCAGGTAGGCGAAATAGATGGTGACGCCGAGCAGCGCGAGACCGGCGACCAGGAGACCGGTGATCGCGCCCGCCTTGAAGGCCAGTTCCAAGCCGCCGGCGAGCGACTTCGTCGCCGCCTGCGCGGTGCGGACATTGGCGCGGACCGAGACGTTCATGCCGATGAAACCCGCGGCACCCGACAGGATCGCACCGATCGCAAAGCCGATCGCGACCAGGGTGCCGAGGAAGTAGGCCAGCAGGATGAAGATCACGACGCCGACGATGCCGATCGTGGTGTACTGGCGCCGCAGATACGCCTGTGCGCCCTCGCGCACCGCCGCGGCAATCTCCTGCATGCGCGGGCTGCCCGCATCAGCGTTCAGAACGGAAGAGGTCGCCCAGATCGCGTAGACAATGGAAAGTACCCCGCAGAGCACGATCAACCATAATGCTGTCATTTGAATTCTGCCTCAGATCCTTGATGTATCCCCACGCCCTTGTTTTTTCCGCGGGATGCGGCAGGCGCTTATTGAGCAGTCCACCCTGCCCAAGAGGGTGGCCACAATCGGTTCCGAAGCTTGCCAAAATCGCTTTCGCAGCGCAACGCCGCCGGCAATCAAAACGGGACGATTTGGGCAGCTAATTAGTCTGAGGAGCGGCTTTCTCGGCCAATTCTAGAAATGGCTGTAGGACAGCCGCTTGAGGGCCAGCTCCCGGCCCTGTGCGTCGAGGAAGCTGGGGGGTGCGGAGCCTGCGATGATGCCGCCGATCGCAGTCACGGCAACGCCTGTGCGCTTGGCCTCTTGCACGAAGGCCGCCATGCGATCGCCGGGGATCGCGCAGAGGATCTCGTAGTCATCGCCGCCCGAGATCAGGGCCTCGATACCGACGACGTTGCGTGCAACCAGCGCGGCGGCCGGCGACGAGAGTGGAATGCTCTGGACGTCGATCACGGCCGAGACGGCGGAAGCCGCGCAGAGCTTTGCGAGATCGCCGGCGAGCCCGTCGGACACATCCATCGCGGCGCTGGCATAGTCGCGCACCGCCTTGGCGAGCGCGTTGCGCGGCTGCGGTACGCGGTAGCGGCCGATGAGCATCTCGCGGGAAGCTTCGTCGTTCGCAAGCACTGGGGCAACAGGCCCGGCCTTCAGCAGGTTGAGGCCAAGCGCGGCATCGCCGATCGTGCCGGTGACCACGACGCGGTCCCCTGCCCGCGCGCCGCGGCGATGAACCATTTTGCCCTGCGGCACGCGCCCGAACGCCGTGACCGAGATCATCACCGGCCCGGGCGTGGAGACCGTGTCGCCGCCGAGGAGCGGACAGCCAAATTGCGCAGCGTCCTCGCCGAGCGCCTGCGCAAACGGCTTCAGCCAGGCATCGTCAGCGCTATACAGCGCCAGCGTCAGCACGAAGCCGGCAGGGACGGCCCCCTTGGCCGCAAGATCGGAGAGATTGACCCGCAGCGCCTTGTGCGCCAGCGTCGCAGGCGGATCGCCGGGCAGGTAATGCACGCCCTCGACGATCGCATCGGTGGTGACGACGATATCATCGCCGCCTGCCCGCAACGCCGCCGCATCGTCATCGAGATTGAAAGCGCCCGGGTCCTTCGCGAGCGGCTTGAAGTATCGCGCGATCAGCGAGTCCTCGCCGGATGGATTGCTCGGTCCGCTTGCCATGCCGCCCGAAGTCTCCTCAGCCGTCCTCGCCCGGCTTGACCGGGCGATCCAGTATTCCGCAGCGCCCGTCGTCAACCACAACCGCCGCCGTTTACTGGATCACCCGCCCTCGCGGATGATGACGGCGGAATGTGTGGGCTAGCTGCGCACGAACTCATCGGCCCGGAACTGCCGGGCGATCTGGTCGAGCACCGCATTCACCATGCCGGTCTCGTCCTTCTCCACAAACGCGTGCGCGACATCGACATATTCGGAGACGACAACGCGGCCCGGCACGTCCTTGCGATGCTCCAGTTCGTAGGAGCCCGCCCGCAGCACCGCGCGCAGGATCGCATCGATCCGCTTCAGCGGCCACCCCTTGGACAGCGCCTCGTCGATCAGCGGATCGAGCCTGGCCTGGTCGCGCACCACACCCGATACCACGTCACGGAAAAACGCCGCTTCCGCCGGCAGATACGTCTCGCCTTCGACCTCGTTGCCGAGCCAGTGGCTCTCGAACTCCGCCAACACGTCGTTCAGTCCGGCGCCGGCGATATCCATCTGGTAGAGCGCCTGCACGGCGGCGAGCCGCGCGGCGCCGCGCCGATTGGCTTTCCTGTCCGCTGGCTTTACCGGCTTCCTGTCGTCCGCCATGGTCAACCCCTTGCCAGCCGGCGTTTGATGCGCAGCATCGCAAGCGCCGCACGCGCGGCGTCGCCGCCCTTGTTCAGGTCATTGGCGCGCGCCCGTGCCCAGGCCTGTTCCTCGGTGTTGACGGTGATGATGCCGTTGCCGAGCGGAAACGTCCTGTTCACAGCGAGGTCCATCAGGCCGCGCGACGACTCCATCGACACGATCTCGAAATGGATGGTCTCGCCACGCACCACGCAGCCGAGCGCAACCGCTGCGTCATAGGGCTTGCCGTTCTTCTCGGCGGCATCGATCGCGATCGCGATCGCCGCCGGAATTTCCAGCGCGCCCGGAACCGTGATGACGTCGTAGCCGACGCCGGCGGCCTTCAATTCCGCGACCGCGCCTTCCAGAAGCGCATCCTGAATATCGTCATAGAACCGCGCCTCGACGATCAGCGCACGCGCGCCGGAAATGTCGGTCTGGTCCTTCAGCGGTGCACGCCGTGCGTCTGCCATTCTTCAATCCGTTTCGTCATGCTGATAGTCAATGTCTTGCAATGTTGACTGTCAACGTTGGCGCGCTTGTAGTCGCCATAGAGGTTCTAGCCAAGCCAAAGCTGGCGGTTTCTTGCTCCGTCATGGCCGGGCTCGTCCCGGCCATCCACGATCTTTCTCACCGCAAGCGGACAAGACGTGGATGCCCGGGTCAAGCCCGGGCATGACGGTGATCTGCTACTTCATCTCTGTCAGCCGCGCCGCGTAGCGGGCCATGAGGTCCACTTCGATATTGACCTCGCTGCCTGCGCGCCAGCCGCCGATCGTCGTGACCGTGAGAGTATGCGGGATGATCAGCACCGAAAATGTGACGTCATCGACCGTATTCACCGTCAACGACACACCATCCAGCGTGATCGAGCCTTTGACCGCGATGAAACGCGCCAAATCGCGCGTGGTTCGGAGCACGAACCGCGCCATATCAGGCAGATCTTCGCGTGAGATGATGGTAGCAACGCCATCGGCATGGCCTGCCACGATATGGCCGCCGAGTTCGTCGCCAATCTTCAGCGCTCGCTCGAGATTGAGGCGGGTTCCGACACCCCAATGCTTCGCCGTGGTCATGCCAAGCGTTTCCGCGGCGGCATCGACGTCGAACCAGGTCCTGCCGCCTTCAACGCCGGAGGCGACCACCGTCAGGCACACGCCATTGCAGGCGATCGAGGCGCCATCGGCGATGGTCGCGCGATCGTAACGGCAGGCGATCCGCAGCCGGTGCAACTGCCCCTGCGCCGTGGGTGTCAGGCTGGCGATTTCGCCGACATCCGTGACTATGCCCGTGAACACATCAAACCCTTTCAGTCGTCGTCATGGCCGGGCTTGACCCGGCCATCCACGTCTTGCTTCGTCGCCAGTGGCCAAGGCGTGGATGCCCGGGTCAAGCCCGGGCATGACGCGCGGACACAGCGCTAGGCGCGATCGTAGATTGTCAAAGTATCTTTTCCGAGCGTTTCGCTAGCACGAACCTTGAAGGCCGGCGACTGCGTGAGGGCGGCGAGCGGCAATGCGTCCAGCGCGGGCACGCCGTCGGCGCCGACCGCCTCCGGCGCGCGCAACAGCCAGGCTTCGTCGACCAGGTCAGCCGCAACGAAAGATGACGCCACCCGCGCCCCGCCCTCGACCAACACTTTCGTGATGCCCTTCTCGGCGAGCGCATGCAGCACCGCGAGCAGATCGAGTCCCGGCGGCGAGACCGTGTCCGCCACCCGGATCACCTGGGCACCGGCGGCACCCAGCTTCATCGCAGCCGGCGCTTCGGCAAGCTCCGAGGTCATCACCCATAACGGCGTTTCGCGCGCTGAATGCACCAGGCGGCTGTCGCCCGGCAGGCGCAGCGCGCGGTCCAGCACCACCCGCACCGGCGAACGCGCCTCCATGCCCGGCAGGCGGCAGGTCAACACCGGATCGTCGGCCAGCGCCGTGCCGATCCCGATCAGGATCGCATCGCTCTGCGCGCGGAGCAGATGCACCCGCAACCGGACCACGTCTCCCGTGATCGCCACCGGGCGGTGGCCGGCAGCGCCGATCTTGTCGTCGGCGGAGACCGCGAGCTTGAGCAGCACATGCGGACGCTTGTCGCGGACACGGCGGAAATGACCGGCATGGTCCCGCGCCGCCTCCTCCGCGCACAGCCCGACATCGACAGCGATGCCCGCCGCGCGCAACCGTGCATGGCCCTGGCCGCCGACATCAGGATTGGGGTCCTCGATCGCCGACACCACGCGCGCGATGCCCGCGGCAATCACCGCGTCGGCGCAGGGTGGCGAGCGGCCGAAATGCGAGCATGGCTCGAGCGTCACATAGAGCGTGGCGCCGCGCGCCGCTTCGCCCGCGCGCCGCAACGCCTCCGGCTCGGCATGCGGCCGGCCGCCTGCTTGCGTCCAGCCACGCCCAACAATGACGCCATCCTTGACCACGACCGCGCCGACCGCCGGATTCGGCCAGGTGCGGCCCTGCCCGCGCCGGCCGAGCGTCAGCGCGAGCTGCATGAACCGCAGATCGGCGGCTTTCGACTGTTTGGCTTCTGCGGCGAGCTTGTCTTCCAGGATGCGGAAGATCATTTGCGGAACTGTGCGATGCGCGGGTCGTCTTCGCTAGTGAGCTCGCCGAGCACCGCCTCGAAATCCTTTGCTTCGCGGAAGTTGCGGTAGACGGAAGCGAAGCGGACATAGGCGACGTCGTCGAGCTGGCGCAGATGCTCCATCACGATCTCGCCGATGGCCTCGGAGGAAACCTCGGCCTCGCCGCTGCTTTCGAGCTCCCGCACGATGGTGGACACCATCTTCTCCAAACGTTCGGTTTCCACCGGCCGCTTGCGCAACGAGATCTGCAGCGAGCGCACCAGCTTGTCGCGATCGAACGGAACGCGGCGGCCATTGCGCTTGATCACCGTCAGCTCGCGGAGCTGCACCCGCTCAAATGTCGTGAAGCGGAAATTGCAGGTGATGCAGACGCGCCGCCGCCGGATCACAGCCGAATCCTCGGTCGGACGCGAGTCCTTGACCTGCGTATCCAGACTGTTGCAACTCGGGCAGCGCATCGAACGAGCCTTTACTGATAGATCGGGAAGCGGTCGGTCAGCGCCTTCACGCGTTCCTTGATCGCGGCTTCCACCAACGGCGCCTTGCCCTCCGGCGACTGCTGCAGCGCGGTCAGGACTTCCGCGATCATGCCGCCGACTTCCTTGAACTCGGCGATGCCGAAGCCGCGCGTGGTCGTCGCGGGCGTGCCGAGCCGCAAACCGGAGGTGACGAACGGCGTCTCGGGATCGAAGGGAATGCCGTTCTTGTTGCAGGTGATGGCGGCGCGCACCAACGCCTTCTCCGACACATTGCCCTTCAGCCCCTTCGGCCGGAGGTCGACCAGCATCAGATGGTTGTCGGTGCCGCCGGAGACGATGTCGAGCCCATGGCCGTGCAGCGTTTCCGCGAGCGCCTTGGCATTCTCGACCACGTTCTTGGCGTAGACCTTGAAGTCCGGCCGCAACGCCTCGCCGAACGCGACCGCCTTCGCCGCGATCACATGCATCAAGGGGCCGCCCTGCAGGCCCGGGAAGATCGCCGAGTTGAGCTTCTTGGTCAGCGTCTCGTCATTCCACAGCATCAGGCCGCCGCGCGGGCCGCGCAGCGACTTGTGCGTCGTGGTGGTGGTGACATGCGCGTACGGCACCGGCGAAGCATGCACGCCGCCGGCGACGAGGCCCGCGAAATGCGCCATGTCGACCATGAGATAGGCGCCGACACTGTCGGCGATCTCGCGGAAGCGCTTGAAGTCCCAGGCGCGCGAATAGGCCGAGCCGCCCGCAACGATCAGCTTCGGCTTGACCTGTTCGGCCTGCTTGGCCACCGCATCCATGTCGATGAGCTGGTCTTCGCGCCGCACCGTGTAGTGCACGGCCTTGAACCATTTGCCGGACATGTTGACGGGTGAGCCATGGGTGAGATGGCCGCCGGCTGCGAGGTCGAGGCCCATGAAGGTGTCGCCGGGCTGCAGCAGCGCCAGGAACACCGCCTGGTTCATCTGGCTGCCGGAGTTCGGCTGCACGTTGGCGAACTTGGCGCCGAAGAGTTTCTTGGCGCGCTCGATCGCCAGCGTCTCGGCGACGTCGACCCACTCACAACCGCCATAGTAGCGCGCGCCCGGATAGCCTTCGGCGTATTTGTTGGTCATCACCGAGCCCTGCGCCTCCAGCACAGCGCGGCTGACGATGTTCTCGGAAGCGATCAGCTCGATCTCATGGCGCTGCCGACCCAATTCGCCCTTGATCGCCTCCGCGATTTCAGGATCGGCCTCGACAAGGGTCGCCCTGAAGAAGGAATCAGGCGCGGAACCGGATTTGGCGCTCGGGGAGGAAGAGGTCATCGGCGAAATATCTCCACCGCCGCAAGCCTTTAGAGGATGCGGTCGGTCAAATGTGGGCGGTCGAAGCTGGTCGGTCAGCGTTATCACATCGCCGGGTGCCGGCCAAGCGGTTGCGGTAGGCGAGCGACAATTATGCCAGATATGGTGGGGTCGGCGGGATTTGCCAGTTCCGCAGGTGCCAACCGTTCGCTCACGCCATCCCCGTCATTCCGGGGCGTCCGAAGGACGAGCCCGGAATCCATCGGGCCGGAGGCGCAAACAGCGAGATGGATTCCGGGCTCGATGCTGTCGCATCGCCCCGGAATGACCGAGAGAGAAATTTGCAAGCGATTCCAAAGCGATTTGCCACGTCCAGTCCTCGCGCAAAAAACATTCCGCTTCCGTCGTCGGGCAAATCAGTGATTTAACTCCGCGCGTCTCACCAAAGAGAGGGGCGGGTCGCGATCGTCACGAACGTTGCGGTGAGATGCGGTGGACGCGATGCGTGCGACTGACGAGCGCGCGT
>NZ_JBEGDB010000177.1:0-16319 GCF_043638955.1 Bradyrhizobium sp. 31Argb
CGCGAAACTACTTCGCCGTCGTCGCCATTGCCGCCACTCTGCTCTGGATAAGGTAACTGTCCACACGGCCTAGCGCACGCTCGCATGTCCAGCCCAGCTATTCCGCTTCTTAACGGACGACTAGCAAATGCGACAGGGGATGCGAAGTGCTGCCTTAGCCGATCAGCGCCGCTTGACGATGGAAAAATCACACCCCCTGCTTCTTCGGCCCGAGCCCCTCGAACTGCGTCTTCTGCTCGTCACTCAGGTACCAATAGAAATCGTCGACCGCGTCGTTCACGCTTCCGATCGCCTCTCGCATCGCTTCCAACCGCGCCTTTGCGGCCTTAAGGCGGGCCGGCGGGGTGAGCGCGTCCTTTGGCGGGCATGCGCTTAAGGCTTCCATGGTGCCAATCGTGGTGTCCTGCACCAATTCGAGCGCGGCGCGCTCGGTATCGTTCAGTTTCAGGCTGGCGGCGATGTCGTCGAGGGGCCATTGCTGGGCGACGAGCTGGCGGTATTGCTTTTCGGCCTGTTGCTCGTCCTGCGGTTCGCGGCTCGCCTGGCAGGCGGCGTCCTGCATCTCCTTCAGCTTCGCGGCCGCAGCGTTAGCGCGGCGGTCGCGTAGGGGCGCGTTGAGCCGCGCCTTCTGCTCATCGCTCAGGAGATCGTAGAACTTTTGGAATGCCGGCTGAACGGCCTCAACTCCGCTCAGCATCGCGTTGACGCGGCTCTGCATGGCCGCGAGCCGTTCCAGCGCGGTGGTTGCGGCCTGTGCTGGACAGGAGGCGCGGATGGTGTCGCCGGCGGAAGTCCAGGCGCTCGCGAGCTCGTCGAAGGCTGTGCGTTGCGCCCCGTTCGCCGCGACCACCCGGCCGATCCGCTCGAGGGCAACGCCGGTCGTCTCGGCGGTGTCGCCGCCACAGAGCTCCTCCTGCACGGAGGGCGCTTTGCGATGCCGCCTCCCGGCGGGGCGCTCGGCCGCAAACGCTGAGAGATCGCTCGCAGCGTAAGGCGAGAAGATCGCGGCGTAGAGATCGCCGTAGCCATAGCCCCAGAAGCCGCTGCCATCACTGAGAAGCGCGTAGTCATAGAGATCGCTATAGGCGAACGGCCAGAACAGCGGACCGACCCAGCCGTATGAACCGTCGGCGTGCTGCCACCAGCCTTGCGCAGCTCGGCCGCCCTGCCAGCCGGCCAGCGCCGCGACGGCAGTGAGCTGCGCGCGCTCACTGGGGCGGATCGACTCGGCGGCGGAGCGAAGATCTTGCGGTCTTAAGGCAGCCATTCGGACGCGGCTGTGGCGCGCCGCCATGCGTGCGCGCCGGAGACCTGCGACCGACAGCATGCCGGCCATCGCGAAGCGCGCGACACCGACGGGGCCGCCAACGCGCAGGCGGAGGCCCGCCTCGGCCGCGCTCGGCAGCGCTCCCAGAACGACCAGGGCAAGGCCGGCCGCAGCCATTCCAAGGCGGGACTTTGGCATGATCTCTCCCTTGGCTTCCCTCCTCAGCGGCCAGGCCGCATCGCGTCACAAATATGACTCGGAGCGAAACCGAAAGTTCCCCCCGCGGTCGTTTTCATTCGGGTGAATCTGCGGTCAGGTGACGATGTCAAACCGCCCTGGTTACATCGTGGCGCATTTTTTAAACGGATATCTTCTTAGAGCGTGATGATTTTTCTTCGAATCATCATCCCGCTCTATCTTTTTGTTTGAGCATGATCTCCGCGCAAACGCTTCGCGTTTGTCGCGAGGGAAAACCGGTATCCACTTTTCCGGATCATGCTCTAGAAATCGCTGATGCATTTTACGCGCGTCGACGCGAGGGACGTTTCATCCAAAATCGATCGCGGACGTCCGTAGTGGCAATGAAAAGCTACGCTGAAGCAGAGAAGTCCAGAGATCACCTTTCGCGAGATTTTTAGGGTTATTCGATTTTCGACTTTTGCAACAATATCCCTTCTATAGCGGCACAAGACGGGAAATCGCCTGATGTCTGGGTCGGGTCATTTGCTACGAGGGCGAGCCACCGGCAGACGCGGCTATGGCCACTATCTCGCCGAAAGCGGAAGCAAATCTAGTGCATTGGCGGATCCGTTACGGATGTGATTCAAGCTTCGAAGTCGTAGCCCTCGAAACCTGGTTCGAGGTATCAAGCATGTGCGGAGCGGTATCTTCGCCCGCGCTGCCCTCACTGCCTCACCCACACGATCCGCGCGATCCAGGCCACATCCTCGGCTGCGAGCGTGCGATCCGGCTCCGCCGGATTGAACGACTGCAATTCGAGCGTCTTTGCCGTGCGGCGTTTGCACTCCTTCACCAGCATCTCACCGTCCTTCGTCCGCAGCACCACGCGGTCACCGCGGCGGATCGGGGTTGAGGGCGACACCAGGATGATGTCGCCCTCGCGGAAAACCGGCCGCAGCGTATCGCCGGAGATTTCGAGCGCGTAGGCGTGCTCGTCCGGGATCGTCGGCAGCGCCACCTCGTCCCAGCCTTTGCCGGTCGGAAAGCCGTTGTCGTCGAAAGCATCGCTTGCCGCCGCCTCGGCGAGGCCGATCAGCGGCACCGAGGGGCCGCCGCGGCCGCCGCCATCGCCGATCAACTGCACGAAGGCGTCGATGGACACATTGGTCGCGGCGAGCGCCTTGGCGACCGATTCGGTCGATGGCCAGCGCTCGCGGCCGTCGGCGGTGATGCGTTTGGACTTGTTGAAGGTCGTGGGGTCCAGCCCGGCGCGCCGGGCAAGCCCGGACGGCGACATTCCGGCGCGCTCCGCAAGCCGGTCCAGCGCGGCCCAGACCTGGCCGTGGGTGAGCAGGCGCGATTGCTTGGGCGGTCTGACCATCGGAATTCCGCCGTTCGGATTTAGGAATTATTGCCGGAACCCGCGGCTTTCCGCAAATGTCCCCAATCGGCCCTGCTGTGGCGCTTGAGTTGCGCCACGGGCGTCGATACGTTCCCTCACTGACCCGACCAGTTTCGGGAAAACCCCAACAGACTCAAGCGACAAGCAGGGGACACCGGAAAGGTGCGCACGATCTATAAAATCAGCCCTGCCTCGGCCTGGCGCGAGGCCGAGCGGGCCGGGGTGTATCGGGGTAGTGCCGACGATCTGCGCGACGGTTTCATCCACTTCTCCACCGCATCCCAACTCGCCGGGACCGCGCGGAAGCACTTTTTCGGTCAGGCCGGCCTGTTCCTGATCGCGGTTGACGCTGATGCACTCGGTGACGCCCTGCGCTGGGAGCCTTCCCGTAACGATGAATTGTTTCCGCATCTCTATGGCGAGCTCGATTTCGGTGCGGTCACCGCGGTCTACGACCTGCCGGCACGCGCCGACGGCACCCATGTGATCCCGGAGCAGCTCCCGTGATCCGCGCCTTCGATGCCGTCTCGCTGCCGCTGCTGCGCTGGCTCGATCCGGAGGACGCCCACCGGCTGGCGATCCAGGGCCTGCGCTTCCTGCCGCCGATCCGCCAGCGGCTGGATGACCCGAAGCTCGCGGTGCGAGCGTTCGGCTTGAATTTTCCCAATCCGATCGGCATGGCCGCGGGCTTCGACAAGAACGCGGAGGCGCCCGATGCGCTGCTCAAGCTCGGCTTCGGCTTTGTCGAGATTGGCTCGGTGACGCCGCTGCCGCAGGCCGGCAATGCCAGGCCGCGGCTGTTCCGGCTCGAGCGGGATGAGGCCGTCATCAACCGCATGGGCTTCAACAATGACGGCGCGGCGGTGGTGCTGCGGCGGCTCGCCAGCCGCGCGCATCTTTCCGGCATCGTCGGCGTCAATGTCGGCGCCAACAAGGATTCGCCTGATCGTACCGCCGACTATGTGAAGCTGATCGAGACCTTTGCGCCGGTCGCGAGCTACTTCACCATCAACGTGTCCTCGCCGAACACGCCGGGCTTGCGCAATCTGCAGCAATCGGCGGCGCTCGACGACCTCCTGGCACGGGTCATCGATACCCGCGAGCGGGTGCGGAAGAATGCCGGCGACTCGCCGGTGCTCTTGAAGATCGCGCCGGATCTGAGCCTCGCCGAGCTCGACGACGTCGTCCACATTGCGCGCTCGCGGCGCGTCGACGGCATGATCGTCGCCAACACCACGCTGGCGCGGCCCTCGATCTTGCGCGAGCAGGCCCGCGCGAAAGAGCAGGGCGGTCTCTCAGGCCGGCCGCTGTTCCGCCTGTCGACGCGGATGGTGGCGGAGACCTACGTGCGCGCGGAGGGTGCGTTTCCTCTGATCGGCGTCGGCGGCATCGATTCCGGCGGCGCCGCGCTGACAAAAATCCGCGCCGGCGCCAGCCTGATCCAGCTTTACTCCGCGCTGGTCTATAAGGGCCTCGGTCTCGTCGACGACATCAAGCGCGATCTCTCCTCGACGCTCCTGCGCACCGGCCGCGACTCGCTGTCCGAAATCGTCGGCGCTGATGCCGCGACCATCACGGCCGAGGACTGGCCGGTGCGGTAGAGTCTTCGTAGCCCGGATGGAGCGAAGCGCAATCCGGGAAGCCGCTCTCCGCAACACTGAAGGCCCCGGATTGCGCTGCGCTCCATCCGGGCTACGGCATCTCCGGCTTGAGAAATGACGCCCTGAACAGCGCCAGATAGCGCAGCGCTTCCAATCCGCCGCGCGCGGCGTAGTGCACCAGCAGCGCGGTCCACAGCCCGGCATTGCCGAAGGGGCGCAGCAGGAACCAAGCGGCGAGGAAGATCACGAGCGACAGCACCATCAGATTGCGCATGTCGCGCGCCCAGGTCGCGCCGATATAGACGCCGTCATAGGCGAAGGCGAACACCGCCAGCAGCGGCGACAGGATCACGAACAGCAGGAACGCGCGTGCAGCCTGCCGCACCTCCGTGTTCGCGGTCATGATATCGATCAGCGCCGGCCCGAACAGCGCGAACGCCGCCATCACCGCGAGCGCGAACACAAAGCCCCAGACAATGACCAGCCGGACCGCACCGGCAAACGCATAGCGGTCGCGCGCGCCATAGGCGCGGCCGCAAAGCTGCTCGGCGGCATTGGCGAGGCCGTCGAGGAAGAAGGCGCTGACCAGCAGGAAATTGTTCAACACCGCATTCGCCGCCAGCGTGACGTCGCCGGCGCGGGCGCCTTGCGCGGTGAAGAACAAAAACGCCGTGATCAGCGCTGCGGTGCGGATCATGATGTCGCGGTTGACCGCGAGCATCCGCATCAGTTTTTCGCGCGCAAACAGCGTGCCGGGCGGGATGTCGAGCTGTCCGCCGGTGAGATGCCGCGCGATGAGGATGCCGAGCACCAGCCCGGCCGCTTCCGCGATCACAGCGGCGACCGCCGCGCCGGCGATGCCGAGATTGAACACCAGCACCAGCAGCATGGTCGCCGCCATGTTGACGACGTTGATCGCGATCTGCGTCGACAGCGCCAACGTCGCCCGCGCCTGGCCGATCAGCCAGCCGAGCACGACGTAATTGGCGAGCGCGAGCGGCGCCGACCAGATGCGGATCAGGAAATAGGTCTTCGCGGCTGCCGTCACGCCCTCGCTGCCGCCCATCGCGCTGAGCAGGATCGCCGAGAGCGGCACCTGCAGCACGATCAGCGCGGCGCCGATGACTGCCGCGACGATGAAGCCGCGCACCAGGATCGCACGCAGTTCCTGCGTCTCGCCGGCGCCGAGCGACTGGGCGGTGAAGGCGACCGTGCTCATGCGCAGGAATGCGAACAGCCAGAACATGCAGTCGAACAGCACGGAGGCCATCGCGACCCCACCGAGCAGCGCCGCGTCATCCAATCGTCCGATCGCGGTGGTGGAGACGATCCCGATCAGCGGCGTCGTCAGGTTCGCGATCATCGCGGGACCCGCGATGGCGAACACCTGCCTGCTCGTGACCTCGGCGGATGGGTTTGGTGCGTGCATCTGCTAGAACACCACCACCATGCCGTCGCTGGCAGTGGTGTAGGGCAGCTCGTCCACGCGGCCGAGCATATCATCGCTCATATGGGTCAGCACCAGCCGCTTGGCGCCGATCTCGGGCAGATGCGATTCCAGCGTCGTCAGGCTGAGATGGTTCTTGACGATCTTGTCGTAGGTATAGGCTTCCGCGATGAACAGGTCGGCGTTGCGCGCCGCCGGGATCAGCGCCTCCGTCCATTCGGTGTCGGCGCTGTAGGCGATGACGCGGCCCTCGGCCTCGATGCGAAGGCTAAGGAACGGCCCGCCGGATTCGCCGTGCACCACCGGATAGGGCGTCACCTTCACCGCGCCGAAGCTGCGGCTTTGTTCCGGCACCAGCGGTACGACGGAGAGATCGAAGCGCTGCTTTGTCTTCGACGAATGCTCGAACAGCGCTTCCATCACCTGTGGCAGCCGCGTCTCGATACCCTCAGGCCCCGCGATCACAAGCGGCCGGCTGCGTCGCGAGAACTGCGCATCGAGCAGGAAGAACGGCAGGCCGGCGAAATGATCGCCGTGGAAATGCGTGATCAGGATCAGATCGATCTCATCGCGCGCGATCTCGAGCCGCTTCATGGCCGGCAGCGAGGACGCGCCGCAATCGATCAGGAAATTGACGCTTCTGCCGGTGACGTGGAAGCAGGTGTTCGCGCGGCCGCCGGAGCCGAAGGCGTCACCGCAGCCGACAAATCGCAGTTGCATCGCCCCGGTCCGCGACAGCTAGCGGCCGCGCGGCGTGCCGAACAGCCGCGACAACAGCCAGACCGGGATCACGATCACGGCGCCAAGCAGGAAATAGCGCCACAGCCAGTTGATGGTGTCGAACCCCAGGTCCCACAGCCGCTGGAACAGCAGGCGGATGCTGTGGATGATGTTCCAGGGATCGAATCCAACAGCCGCGAGCACCACGCCGACCAGGATCGACAAGAGGATCAGCCGGAAGGCGACCGACAGCGGCGAGCCGCCGAGAAAGCGGTACAAACCGTCATTCTGGCTGGCCGGCAAGTCACGGACGTCGTCAGGCATTGCTGTCTCCTCGCGGGTCTGCATCCGCATTATAGGCAAGGCGGAGCACATGGGGAACCCGCGCCGCGCCGTCAATGCTTATCATACATGCCTGGAACCTTTAATTTGCCGTCACACTCTTCAGCATCCGCTCCAGCGTCTCCAGCCGGTCGGCCTCGCGCGGCGGCTTGTCCCAGCGCAATCGGTTGATGCGCGGAAAGCGCATCGCGACGCCGGATTTGTGACGTGGTGAGCGCTGCAGACCCTCGAACGCGACTTCCAGCACCAGCCCCTGGTCCGGCTCGTGCACGACGTGGCGGACGGGTCCGAATTTCTCGGTGGTGTTGCGGCGGACGAAGCGGTCGATCTGCAACAATTCCTCATCTGTAAAGCCGAAATAGGCCTTGCCGACCGGCACCAGCTCGTCGCCAGCATCGCCATTGGTCCAGACGCCGAAGGTATAATCAGAATAATAGGACGAGCGCTTGCCGTGGCCGCGCTGCGCATACATCAGGACCGCGTCGATGATGTGCGGATCGCGCTTCCACTTCCACCATTGCCCCTTCGGCCGGCCCGGCAGATAGGGCGCATCGCGCCGTTTCAGCATCACGCCCTCGACCGCTTCCGCATCGAGCCCCGCGCCGGCGCCGGCCGGATCAGCGCGCGCCGCGGTCAGCGCGGGCCAATCGGCGAAGGGGACGGTCGGCGACAGGTCGATGCGCGGATCGGCGAGCTTCTTGATGAAGCTTTCCAGATGCGCGCGGCGTTCCTCGAACGGCAGTTCGCGCAGATCGTTCTCGTCGTCGCCGAGCAGATCATAGGCGCGCAGATGGATCGGATAATCCTTGATCAGTTTCGGCGACACGACTTTGCGGTTCAGCCGCTGCTGCAGCACGTTGAAGGTCTGCACCCGCCCGTCGCGCAGCACCAGCAGCTCGCCATCGATCGCGCCAGGCAGATGCAGCGAGGGCAGCAAATCCGGAAAGCTCTTGGTGATGTCTTCGCCGGTCCGCGAATAGAGCCGCGCCTGCAAGTGCCCGCGCTCGTCGCGGCCGGAGACCGCCTGCACGCGGATGCCGTCCCATTTCCATTCGGCGATGAAATCGGCCGGATCGAGACTGGCGAAATCCGCATCCTCGATCGCATGCGCCAGCATCACCGGGCGGAACGGCGCCGGGTCGCGGTTGACAGGTTTTTCGGCCCGGCCCTCCAGCCAGGCGAACAGATCGAGATAGGGCGGCGCCAGCCCCGGCCACATCAATTCGATCTCGTGCGGGTCTTTCTCGCCAAGTGCCGCGGCCGCGGTCTTCGCCAGCCGCGCCGAAATCCCGATCCGCATCGCGCCGGTGACGAGTTTTAGCAGCGCCCAGCGCCCGGTCTCGTCGAGCTCGTCCAGCCAGCGCGCGAGCTGCGCCGGCAGCTCGGTCTTGCCGAGCGTGCGCAGCCTTGTGACGACTTCGGTCAGCGTCGGCGGCGGCGGATTGTTGTGGCCTGCCAGCGCCAGCTTCGGCCACATCAGCGCCACCGTCTCTGAGAGATCGCCGACATAATCGTAGGAGAATCCGAACAGCACCGGATCGGTCCGCTCCATGATCAGATCGCGGATCAATCCCGGTTTTGCATGTTTGAACGACAGCGCGCCGGTCAGCGCCGCCAGCGCATAGCCGCGGTCGGGGTCTTCGGTGTCGCGCAAATAGGCTGTCAGCAGTTTCAGCTTGTTGTTGCGGCCGGGCTCATAGGCGAGGCGGTCCAGGAGTTCGGCGAAACGGTTCATGTCCCGTTTTCCTCGCCCTCGATCACGACTTCGGTTTCCTCCTCATCGCCATAACCGACGAGATCGAGCGGCCGCGCGGCCAGCCCGCGTGACCTACACCAATGCACCAGCGCGTCTTCCTGGCCGTGCGTCACCCACACCTCGCCGGCGCCGGTGGCCCCGATCGTCGCAGTCAAGCCGTCCCAGTCGGCATGGTCTGAGATCACCAACGGCAGTTCGACGCCGCGCTGCCGCGCGCGGGCGCGCACCCGCATCCAGCCCGAGGCAAACGCGGTTACGGGATCGGGAAAGCGCCGGGTCCAGATGTCGGAGGTCGCCGTCGGCGGCGCCAGCGTGATGGTGCCGGCAAGCTCGGCCTTCTTCATGCCGCGGACGGGGCGGAGATCGCCGAGCGCAATCCCGCGGCTCTCGTAATACCGCGTGATCTTCTCCATCGCGCCATGCAGATAGATCGGCGCGTCATAGCCGGCCTCGCGGAGCAGCGCGATCACGCGCTGCGCCTTGCCGAGCGAATAGGCGCCGACCAGATGCGCGCGCTCCGGAAACAGCGCCACCGATGCCAATAGCTTCTTCACCTCGTCCGCCGCATTGCCGTGCCGGAACACCGGCAAGCCGAAGGTCGCCTCCGTGATGAAGACATCGCAGGGCACGATCTCGAACGGCGCGCAGGTCGGGTCGCGCGCATCCTTGTAGTCGCCGGAGGCGACGATGCAGAGATCCTTGCAGGAGACCGCGATCTGCGCCGAGCCCAGCACATGGCCGGCGGGATGCAATTTCACCTTGATGTCGCCGAGCCTGATCTCCTCGCCGTAACGAACCGCCTGTGTGGAGCCGGCAAAATTGTCGCCATAGCGCAGCCGCATCATGTCGAGCGTCTCCTGGGTGGCCAGCACCGCGCCATGGCCGGCTCGCGCATGGTCGGAATGGCCATGGGTGATGATCGCGCGCTCGACCGGGCGGACCGGATCGATATGGAAGCCACCCGGCTTGCAGCAGAGACCGGCGGCAACTGGCATCAGGATGTCTTGGGGACGCATGCCGCCTATATAGGCAGTATGGCCGCGATGTTTAGCTACCCATGCGCCTCTTGACCCGCGCTTCCATCTCCTGGAAAAAGCGTTGTTTTCGGTGCCGGGTCCGAGCCCGGCCATGACGATATGGTTCCTTGACGTATGCCTAGACGTCTCTTCCTGCCCTCCGGCGATCTCGTTGCCGACCGCCGCTATGGATTCGCGCGCGACCTGCAAATGCGGGGCGATCTCGCCGCCGCCGCCGACCTGCTCGAGCAGGCGATCGAGCTCGCACCGCATTTCGTCTCCGCCTGGTTCGTGCTCGGCGAGATCCGACAAAAGCTCGGCGAACGCGAGGCGGCGATCGCAGCTTTCCGCCGGGCCCGCGATGGCGATCCACAGGACCATCACGGCGCCAGCCTGCATCTGATGCAGCTCGGCGCGGAAGGACTGTCCGACATGCCGAAGGCCTATGTGCAGGCGTTGTTCGATCAATACGCGCCGCGCTTCGACGAGGCTTTGCTGCACGATCTCGGCTATCGCGGCCCGTCGCTATTGCTCAAGGCGGTGCTCTCGGCGCGCGCCGTCGCGAAGAAGCCGGCCTTTTTCAAGCGCGGCATCGATCTCGGCTGCGGCACCGGGCTCGGGGCGGCAGCCTTTGCCAAGAACGTCGATCGCTTCATCGGCATCGACCTGTCGCCGGGCATGATCGAGCAGGCGCGCGCCACGGGCCTCTATGCCAATCTCGAGGTCCAGGACATGCTGAACGGCCTGCGCGACAAGGATGACGCCAGCGCCGACCTCATCCTCGCGGCCGACGCCATGGTCTATGTCTGCGATCTCGCGCCTGTGCTGGCCGAGGCTGGACGTGTGCTCGCGCCCGGTGGCGTCGTCGCCTTCACCGCCGAGACGCATGAAGGTGAAGGCGTCGTGATCGGCGACGGGCTGCGGTATGCGCACGGCGCGTCCTACATCGGCGCAGCAATCGAGGCCGCAGGCCTGAACTTATCCGCGCTGCAGCCCGCCTCCACCCGCAACGAAGGCAAGGTGCCCGTCCCCAGCCTGGTGGTTGTCGCGCGCAAGACGTAAGTGCCGTAGCCCGGGTGAAGCGAAGCGTAACCCGGGACGGCTCGCAGACGCGGAGGCAGATGCCCCGGGTTGCGCTGCGCTCCACCCGGGCTACGGCATCGGACAAAACTTGAGTCTAGATGCTATCTTTTCCGCGCAGCGGAACTGCTCAAGCGGCATTGCGTCGCAAAGGCAAAAGTTCGGTATTGCCGAGCCAAGCGGAATGTTGATCATTGTTGTCGTCTAGGGAGAGACAACAACAATGAAAAAGCAAACCAGGCGAGAGTTCTGCGCCACCGCCATCAGTGCGTTCGCCGCATCCACCTTGCCCGCGCCCTATGTCTGGGCCGCCGAGAAGAAATATGATCCGGGCGCAAGCGACAGCGAGATCAAGCTCGGCCAGACCGTGCCGCATTCCGGCCCCGGCTCGCTGTACGGCGTGCTCGGGCGCGTCGGCGAAGCCTATTTCCAGATGCTGAACGAGAAGGGCGGCATCAACGGGCGCAAGGTCAAATTCTTGACCATGGACGATGCCTATAGCGCGCCGAAATGCGTCGAGGCCACGCGTCGGCTGGTGGAGCAGGAGGAAGTGCTCGCGCTCTATGGTTCGCTCGGCACCGCGCCGCAGACCGCCGTGCACAAATATCTCAATTCCAAGGGCGTGCCGCAGTTGCTGCTCAACACCGGCGCGTCGAAATGGAATGACCCGAAGAATTTCAAGTGGACCATGGCCGGTCTGCCGCTCTACCCGACCGAAGCGCGCATCCTGGCCAAGCACGTCGTGGCCGTGAAGCCGGACGCGAAAGTTGGCATCCTCTATCAGAACGACGATTTTGGCCGCGATTTCCTGGGGCCGTTCAAGAAGGTGTTGGCGGATGCCGGCGGCAAGGCGCAGGTGATCATGGAGCAGACCTATGATCTCACCGATCCGACCGTCGACTCGCAGCTCATCAATCTCTCGAAATCGGGCGCCGACGTCTTCTACAACATCACCACTGGCAAGGCGACGTCGCAGTCGATCCGCAAGGTCGCCGAGCTTGGCTGGAAGCCGCTGCATTTGCTCTCGGCGGGCTCGACCGGCCGCTCGATCCTCAACGCCGCAGGGCTGGAGAACGCCACCGGCATCGTCGCGATCCGCTACGCCAAGGAGGTCGGCGTGCCGCGCTTCGAGAAGGATCCGGACGTGCTCGCCTTCGAGGAATTGCGGAAGAAATATCTGCCCAATGTCGACCCCGATAACACCATCGCGTTCGCCGGCTATGGCCAGGTCGCAACCATGGCCGAAATCCTGCGCCGCTGCGGCGACGATCTCACTCGTGCCAATGTGCTGAAGCACGCCACCACGCTCGCCGGCTTCCACTCGCCCTATTTCCTCGACGGCGTCAATTTCAGCTACACGCCCGAGGACTACACGCCGATGAAGACACTCTACATCTCGATCTTCAACGGCAAGGACTGGGACCTCTCCGACAAGCCCGTGACGGAGTAGGGCGGGGAACTCCTTCATCTCCCTCTCCCCGCCCTTCGCGGGGAGAGGGTTGGGGTGAGGGGCTCTCTCCGCGCAGGCGGTGAGAGACGCGTGTGCGGAGAGAGCCCCTCACCCGGATTGCTTCGCAATCCGACCTCTCCCCGCGGAAGGGCGGGGCGAGGTGAGGAGAGCGCCCCTCGACGAAGCGTCCTCGAGGGCATAGCTCTACCCTGTGCCAGTCCTGACCCAGCCCGTGGCCTCCGCTTCCAGAAATGGTTCGCGGCCCGCGGCTGGTCGCCGCGCGAGCATCAGCTCGCGCTGTTGGCGAAAGCGCGCGAAAATCGCTCTGCGCTGCTGATCGCGCCCACAGGCGCTGGCAAGACGCTGGCAGGATTCCTGCCGACGCTCGTGGAACTGAGCGCTGGTGCTCACCTCCCCCTGAAAGGGGGAGGTCGGCGCGTGCAACGCGACGGGTGGGGGTCAGCCACGAGCACGGAGCAAGCGGCGGACCCCCACCCCAGCCCTCCCCCTTTCAGGGGGAGGGAGCTCAAACAGCTCGCAAGTGAAGAGAGCGCAAGACCGAACCTCATCTCCACCGGCCGCAGCGTTCGTCGCACCGGCCGCCTCCACACCCTCTACATCTCCCCGCTGAAGGCGCTCGCGGTCGACATCGCGCGCAATCTGGAAGCGCCGGTCGCCGAGATGGGACTGCCCATCAAGATCGAGACCCGCACCGGTGATACGCCGGTGTCGCGCCGACAGCGGCAGCGGCGTTATCCGCCGGATATCCTGCTCACCACGCCCGAGCAGCTCGCGCTGTTATTGTCATCCGACGACGCGCCGTTCCTGTTCTCCTCGCTGAAGCGCATCGTGCTCGACGAATTGCACGCGCTGGTGACCTCCAAGCGCGGCGACTTGCTCTCGCTTGGGCTGGCGCGGCTGTGGCGGCTCGCACCGGACATGCGCGCGATCGGCCTGTCGGCGACGGTCGCCGAGCCCGAACAACTCGCGCGCTTCCTGGTGCCGCAGCAACCGGCCGTGCAAATCGCCGCCGATGTCGTCACCGCCGGCGGCGCCGCGCCGCCGATCGTCGAGATGCTGGATACGCGCGAGCGCCTGCCCTGGGCCGGCCACACCGCGCGCCATGCGCTCGGCGAGATCTATGAACTGATCAAGCAGAACAAGACCACGCTGGTGTTCGTCAACACGCGCAGCCAGGCCGAGATGCTGTTCCAGGATCTCTGGCGGATGAACGATGACGGGCTCGCGATTGCGCTGCATCACGGCTCGCTCGACGTCGCGCAGCGCCGCAAGGTCGAGGATGCGATGGCGGCCGGCCGGCTGCGCGGCGTGGTCTGTACGTCCTCGCTCGATCTCGGCGTCGACTGGGGCGACGTCGACCTCGTCATCAATATCGGTGCGCCCAAGGGCTCGTCGCGATTGATGCAGCGCATCGGCCGCGCCAATCACCGTTTCGACGAAGCCTCGCGTGCCGTGCTGGTGCCGGCCAACCGCTTCGAGGTCCTGGAATGCCGTGTCGCGATCGATGCGATCGCCGAGAATGCGCAGGACACGCCGCCGCTGCGATCAGGCGCGCTCGACGTGCTGGCGCAGCATGTGCTCGGCTGCGCCTGCGGCGAGCCGTTCCTTGCCGACGAATTGTATGAGGAGGTGCTGACGTCGGCGCCGTACGCGTCGCTGACGCGGGCCGATTTCGACGACATCGTCGATTTCGTCGCCACCGGCGGCTATGCGCTGAAGACCTATGAACGCTTCGCGCGCATCAAGCAGGACAAGCAGGGCCGCTGGCGCGTCGCCAATCCCCGGGTGCGGCAGAGCTACCGTCTCAACGTCGGCACCATCGTCGAGGAAACCATGCTGAAGGTTCGGCTGGTGCGCTCGCGCGCCGGCGGCACCGGCTCGACTGGCGCGCTTGGCCGAGGCGGCCGCGTGCTGGGAGAGATCGAGGAAGTCTTCATCGAGGGCCTCGTGCCCGGCGACACTTTTGTCTTCGGTGGCGAGGTGGTGCGCTACGAGGCGCTGGTCGAAGACCAGGTCTATGTCTCTCGCGCCAATGACAAGGATGCCAAGGTGCCGTCCTATATGGGCGGCAAATTCCCGCTCTCCACCTATCTCGCCGAGCGCGTGCGCAAACTGCTCGACGATCGCCGTGCGTGGAATGCGCTGCCGGATCAGGTCCACGAATGGCTGTCGCTGCAGAAGGATTTTTCCCGTGTGCCCGCGGTGCGCGAGCTGCTGGTCGAAACCTTTCCGCGCGGCAACAAGCATTACCTGGTCTGCTATCCCTTCGAGGGGCGGCTCGCGCACCAGACGCTCGGCATGCTCCTGACGCGGCGGATGGAGCGCGCCCGCACCCGGCCGCTCGGCTTCATGGCCAATGAATATGCGCTCGCGATCTGGGGATTAGGCGACCTCTCTTACCTGATCCGGCACGGCCAGCTTGATCTCAACGCGCTGTTCAATCCCGACATGCTCGGCGACGATCTCGAAGCATGGCTCGCCGAATCAGCGTTGATGAAGCGCACCTTCCGCAATTGCGCCATCATCTCAGGGCTAATCGCGCGTCGCCATACCGGTGAGGAGAAATCGCGCCGCCAAGTACTGTTCTCGACCGACCTTGTCTATGACGTCCTGCGCAAGCATCAGGCCGATCATGTCCTGTTGCGCGCGGCGCGTGCCGATGCCGCAACTGGCCTGCTCGATCTGCGCCGGCTCGGCGACATGCTCGTGCGCATCCAGGGGCGAATCACTCATCGGGAACTGGAGCATGTTTCGCCGCTCGCAGTCCCGGTGATGCTGGAAATCGGCCGCGAGTCAGTTTATGGCGAAGCATCCGACGCGCTATTGGCGGAAGCCGCCGACGAGCTCGTGAAAGAGGCGATGTCATGAGACATCGTAGCAATGGAAATGAATTTTCGGGGCGTATCCCTCTCCACACCGTCATGCCCGGGCTTGTCCCGGGCATCCATGTCCTTTGCTTCAGCGTGTGTGGAAAGGCGTGGATGGCCGGGACGAGCCCGGCCATGACGGAGCAAGTGGCTCTTACTGCCGACCCTCCAAGTACTTTCGAGGTCGCCGGCGTTTCGTTCGCCGCCGATCTCTCCGGCGCTTTGTTCTGGGAAGAGCAGCGCCTGCTCGTCGTCTCCGACCTGCACCTGGAAAAAGGTTCGAGCTTCGCCACACGCGGCGTGCTGCTCCCGCCTTACGACACCGCGGCGACCCTGGGCGGCCTTGCCGCCGTCGTTGCCCGGCATGACCCGCGCATGGTGATTGCGCTCGGCGACAGTTTTCATGACCGGCGCGCGCATGAGCGGATGAGCGCGCAGGATCGCGACGCCATCACCGCGCTGCAGACGCGGCGTGAGTGGATCTGGATATCGGGCAATCACGATCCGGCCCTGCCGTCCGATCTCGGCGGCATGGTCGCTACCGAAGTCGCGATCGGCCGGATCAGATTCCGCCATGAGCCGACCGGCGCCATCGGCGAGATCGCCGGCCATTTGCATCCCAAGGCCCGCGTCTCGACCCGCGGCCGCGCAGTCGAACGCCGCTGCTTCGCCAGCGACGGCGAACGCGCCGTGATGCCCGCCTTCGGCGCCTACGCCGGCGGCCTCAGCATCCGCGACGCCGCGTTTGCAAAACTGTTCGGTACGCCGGCCTTCACCGCGCACCTTCTCGGCGACACCAAGCTGCACACCATCGCCGCTTCCCGCTGTTATTGATTGCTGCCACAAGCGCCGTCCTCATCCCGAGGAGCCGCGCAAGCGGCGTCTCGAGGGATGGGCCACGGGCTCCTCACTCTCCGTCATTCCGGGGCGCGCGCAGCGCGAGCCCGGAATCCATTTGTCCACTTGCGCAAGCGGTAAAATGGATTCCGGGCTCATCGCTTCGCGATGCCCCGGAATGACGGAGGAGAAAATTCGCCAGCGATTCCAACGTGATTTGGTCCGTCCAGCCCTCGTACAAAAAACATTCCGCTTCCGCCGTCGGGCAAATCAGTGATTTAACTCCGCGCGTCTCACCCGAATGAGGGGCGGCTCGCGATCGTCACGAACGTT
>NZ_JBEGDB010000178.1:0-16251 GCF_043638955.1 Bradyrhizobium sp. 31Argb
TCGTTTGAGATTTCGACAACCTCATTCTGGCACAACTGATGCCGTAGGGGGCCGTCCACCCCATCAACCACAGGCCTTTGTGGTGTGCTCCGCTGTAGCCGCCTTGCTCGCGCCACAACGCATTCCGGTGGTTATGGGTCCTGGCCTTCGCCAGGACGACACGGAAGCCTCTTGCCAACAGCGCCCGGCGATGCCAATCAAGTCCCATGGACGATTGCATGACCTTCACTGCGTCGCGCTGGTGGCGCTCCTTTTAGGGAGCGGCACGTCGTCTTGTCTCATCTGCAAAACATGAACGAGTGCCGCCGCAGTCCGGCGGGCGCGTGTTCTTATCGCAACAGGCCTCTTCGTGCTGCGGCTCCATCAGGAGAACGCCAATGCCTGTTGCCTTGACTGCTATCATCGCCGCCATCGCCCGGCCGCTCGCATGGCTCGGCCGCCAGGGCACGCGCGCCGTCGCCGCTTTGGTGTTCATCGGCATCGCGATCCCGCCGCTCGGAGAAGCCTTGCGGCCCTTCGTTACGGAAGCCGTCTTTCTCCTGCTCTGCATTTCCTTCATGCGCGTGGACATCTCCGCGCTGCGGCTCTATTTGCGCCGGCCTGCGATCGTCGCGGCCGCGACGGGATGGACACTGCTGGCGGTCCCGGCCATCACCGGCATGTTCTGGCTCGCGACGGGCCTGCGCACGGCGTCGCCCGATCTCTTCTTAGGCTTGATGCTGCAGGCAGTGGCTTCGCCGATGATGGCCTCCCCCTCGCTCGCGGCGCTGATGGGGTTGGACGCGACGCTGGTCCTGATCACGCTCGTGACCGGCACCGCGCTGGTGCCGCTCACCGCGCCGCTGTTCGCCTATCTCTTCTTCGGCGCGGCCTTGACCTTGTCGCCGGTCGCACTCGGCGCAAAACTGTTCCTGATCCTGGCCGGCGCGCTCGCGGTCGCTGCGATCATCCGATGGCTGTTCGGGCTTGCCGCGATCGAGCGCCACAAGGCGCCGATCGACGGGCTGAACATCCTGATCCTCCTGGTGTTCGTGTGCGCGGTCATGGGTCCGGTCGCGCCGAGCTTCTGGCGTGAACCGCTGCAGGCGCTCGGGCTGACGCTGCTCGCCTTTGCGGTGTTCTTTGCGCTCCTCGCCGGCACCATGCTGGTGTTTCGCCGCTTCGGCATGGAGCGAGCGCTTTCCCTGGCCTTGATGGTGTCGCAGCGGAACATGGGCCTGATGGTCGCCGCCACCGACGGCGTGCTGCCGGGCCTGACCTGGCTCTACTTCGCGCTATCGCAATTCCCGATCTACCTGTCGCCGCTACTGCTCAAGCCAATCATGGGACGGCTGACGAAGCGGCGGTAGAGACAGGTGCGGCAGAACTGCCGCCAGAAATAGCGCCGTCATTGCGAGGAGCGATAGCGACGAAGCAATCCATGCTTCCGCGCACGCGGCTCGATGGATTGCTTCGCGGAGCTTGTCATCGGGCGCGCGTTCGCGCGACCCGTTGGCTCGCAATGACGGCTGGGCAGTCATTCGTCCGAAGTTCTGCGCAAGAGCGGGGGAGAGGGGGGCTTCACACGTTCGTGCCGTGAATCGCGTCGATCACGGCGTCCGTCACCTCTTTCGTCGTCGCTTTGCCGCCGACATCCGGCGTCAGCACGCCGGCGGCGCAGACGCGCTCCACCGCCGCCATAAGCCGCGTGGCGGCGTCCTTCTCGCCGAGATGCTCCAGCATCTGCGCGCCGGTCCAGAAGGTCGCGACCGGGTTGGCGATGCCCTTGCCGGTGATGTCGAAGGCCGAGCCGTGGATCGGCTCGAACATCGAGGGGAAGCGACGCTCGGGATCGATGTTGCCTGTTGGCGCGACGCCGAGGCTGCCGGCGAGCGCGCCTGCCAGATCGGACAGGATATCGGCGTGCAGGTTGGTCGCCACGATGGTGTCGAGGCTTTTCGGGTTCAGCGTCATGCGCACCGTCATGGCGTCGACCAGCATCTTGTCCCAGGTGACATCGGGGAATTGTTGCGCCACTTCGGCGGCGATCTCGTCCCACATCACCATGCCGTGACGCTGCGCGTTCGACTTCGTCACCACGGTGAGAAACTTCCGTGGTCGCGCCTGCGCGAGCCGGAAAGCATAGCGCATGATGCGCGTGACGCCGACGCGGGTGAAGATCGCAACTTCGGTGCCGACTTCTTCGGGCAGGCCCTTATGCGCGCGTCCGCCGGCGCCGGCATATTCGCCTTCCGAATTCTCGCGCACGATCACCCAGTCGAGATCTCCGACGCCGACATTGCGCAACGGCGAGGCGACGCCGGGCAGGATCTTGGTCGGCCGCACATTGGCGTATTGGTCAAAGCCCTGGCAGATCGGCAGCCGCAGCCCCCACAGCGTGATGTGGTCGGGCACATCGGGCGCCCCGACCGCGCCGAAATAGATCGCATCGAACTTCTTCAGCTCAGTGAGCCCGTCCGCCGGCATCATGACGCCGTGCTTCTTGTAGTAGTCCGAGCCCCAGTCGAACGTCTTGAACTGGAAGGCAACATCGCCGGAGCGTTGCGCCAGCGCCTCCAGCACACGAACGCCCGACGAGATCACCTCGGGGCCGATACCGTCGGCAGGAATGGCGGCGATGGAATGGGTGCGCATGAGGAGTCTCTCCCAGGGTATGATTTGTCGGATGCGTAACCCACCATCCCGCACGCGCCAAGCTTCTTGGTCATTCCGGGGCGCGCGCAGCGCGAGCCCGGAATCCATTTCGCCGCATGCTCTGCGGTTGGATGGATTCCGGGCTCATCGCTTCGCGATGCCCCGGAATGACGGAGGCAAAAAATTCGCCAGCAATTCCAACCTGATTGGCCCCGTCCAGCCCTCACGCAAAAAACATTCCGCTTTCGCCGTCGGGCAAATCAGTGATTTAACTCCGCGCGTCTCACCCGAATGAGGGGCGGCTCGCGATCGTCACGAACGTTGCGGTGAGATGCGGTGGACGTGATGCGTGTGACTGACGAGCACGCACATCACGGACGGCGAAGTCGTGTGGTCCTGGCGCCCCGACGCTGGCGCTAAGTTCGTAGAAGCAAGCTTCTACAAATGACGGTGGCAAGAAAGCCCGGTCACCGGGGAGAGCACGAAATAAGCCGTAACACCATCGCGCAGGGAAAGCCGGAATGCTTCGGTTGAACCTGTGGTCCTACCCCCGTGCTTTTTGTTGCACGGGACCCACGGGTGCAACCAGCACCCGGCTTTCCCTGCGCCCTCTGTTGATTGAGAGGGTGAAACGAACGCAAACCTCGGGCAATCAATGCCGCGAGAACGCGGATTCACATCCCCTCCGCTGTTTGACACCTGAATCGGAACTCACCCCGTCATTGCGAGCGGAGCAATCCATACCTCCGCGCGCTGAGAGATGGATTGCTTCGCTCCGCTCGCAATGACGGCGTCCTCCCAGTTCAAGCCAGGAACGACAGGGGAGGGAACCCCGCCCCATCGGGTAACCGGCCGGATTTCCTGCATTTCCAGCCGTCAAAGCCGACTTTGGTAACCTCGCATTAACCACGGTTAGAGTCTGGTGAGGGGCGGAAATGACGGGCGAACAGCCCTTGTTTTGACATGTTGGCGGAGGAAGCAGGGCCCGGCCTTGGACGGCCCTCCCATGCGACAGATGAAAGCTTTTCGCGGCTGGCGCTTACCGCCGCGCTGGGCGCGCGGCTGCTAGGAGCGGCTCAAGCGAGGTGGAGACCGGTTCGCGTGAGGAAAACGCGTCGAAACGAAAATCCGGGACCGGCAGCCATTTGCTCCGGGAAGGACAAAGGATCTTTGCGTTGAAAGGATATTGCCGATGAATCCCGCCGACGTGGCGCAGGCAGCGCTGCCCATGGCCTCGAGCGATGTTTCGCTGATCGCGCTGTTCCTGCAGGCCCACTGGGTCGTGAAGGCGGTCATGCTCGGGCTGCTCGCCTGCTCGGTCTGGGTCTGGGCGATCGCGATCGACAAGATCTTCCTGTATTCGCGCACCCGCCGCGCGATGGACCGGTTCGAGCAGGCGTTCTGGTCGGGGCAGTCGATCGAGGAACTCTATCGCACGCTGTCGGCCAAGCCGACGCAGTCGATGGCGGCCTGCTTCGTGGCGGCGATGCGCGAATGGAAGCGCTCCTTCGAGAGCCATTCGCGCTCCTTTGGCGGCCTTCAGATGCGGATCGAGAAGGTCATGAACGTGTCGATCGCGCGCGAGGTCGAGCGGCTGGAACGGCGGCTGCTGGTGCTCGCGACCGTCGGCTCGGCCGGCCCCTTCGTCGGCCTGTTCGGCACCGTCTGGGGCATCATGTCGAGCTTCCAGTCGATTGCAGCATCAAAGAATACCTCACTGGCGGTGGTGGCGCCGGGTATCGCGGAGGCGCTGTTTGCGACCGCAATCGGCCTGATCGCCGCAATTCCGGCGACTATTTTCTACAATAAGTTCATTTCCGAGGTGAACCGGCAGGCCCAGCGCCTGGAAGGCTTTGCCGACGAATTTTCCGCGATCCTGTCGCGGCAGATCGACGAACGGGCCTGATGAGGCGACCTGTGATGAACGCAAGCGGTGGGTTCTAGAGCATGGCGATGAGCATGGCGGGTTCGTCGGGCGGCGGTGGCCGCCGTGGCCGGCGCCGCGCCGCCGTGATGGCGGAAATCAACGTCACGCCGATGGTCGACGTGATGCTGGTGCTGTTGATCATCTTCATGGTCGCGGCGCCGCTGATGACGTCGAATATCGACATCGACCTGCCGATCGCGAGCGGCGGCAAGTCGATTGCCCAGAACACCCCGCCATTGACGCTGTCGGTCAAGCGCACCGGCGGGAGTTGCAATTCGAGCGTGGAACTCTATCTCGGGGACGCCTCGATCTCGGCTGCCGACCTCTTGCCCAAAATCAAGGCTATCCGGGAGACCCGATCGGATAACGATGCCGTGGTATATCTGCGCGGGGACAAGGACGTCTGTTACACGGATATGATGAAGCTCTTGGGCCAGATTCGCACCGCCGGCTTCAAGGCGAACATCGTCGTCATCCCGGAGGGGGGATCTTGAGATCTTAAGCTGTGGCAGAGCAGGGTAAGTTGAAGGTCAAGGTCGACAAGACACTGGTGGCATCGATCGCCCTGCACGTCCTCGTGCTGGGATGGGGCCTCGTGTCGTTTTCGTCCAGGGCCTACGTCCTGCCGGACGAGGAGACCGTCGCGGTCGACGTCATTTCTTCCGACCAGCTTGCCCATGTGATGGCCGGCCAGAGGACCGGCAAGAAGGAAAATCCGAAGCCGCTGGTGGAGAAGATCGCCGAGGCCAAGCCGGTCGACGACGCCGTCGGCAAGATCGAGGACAAGAAGCCGCCCATCGTCACCGACACCGCCCCGCCGCCGACCCCGAAGGTGGAAGAAAAGCCGGTCGAAAAGAAGCCCAATCCGCCGAAGCCGGTCGTCGAGAATAAACCCAAGGAAGAGCCGAAAAAGGAAGAGGCCAAGAAGGAAGAGCCAAAGCAGGAGCCGAAGCAGGCCGAGAAGAAGCCTGATCCCGTGAAGCCCGATCCGATCGCCGAGGCGATCAAGAAGGAAGAGAAGAAGCCGCCGCCGAAGCCGCAGCAGCAGGCCGCCAAGCCGCCGCCGGAGCAGAAGCTGAAGGAGCGCGTGTTCGACCAGTCGAAGATTGCAGCCCTTCTCGACAAGCGCGATCCGACGCGCCAGGCGGCGGCCGGCGACACCCTCAATTCGAACGCAGCGCTCGGCCTTGCCCATGGCAAGGCGGCCGACAATTCGGCGACCTGGGGCGCGATGTTCAAGAGCCAGGTGGAGCGGTGCTGGAAGAAGCCCTATGGCGGCATCGAGGCGCAGCAGACCGAGTCCGCCTTCGTGATCCGCCTGAAGCGCGACGGCACGCTGGAGGGCATGCCGGTGCCTGAGGGCACGCCGGGGACGCCTTATTTGCGCGTCTATCAGGAGAGCGCGCTGCGCGCGATCATCGAATGCCAGCCGTATAATCTGCCGGCGGCTTTCTTCGACGAATGGAAATATTTTTCGCCCGTGTTCACCGAACGAAAGACCTGAGCGCGATGTGCGCTTGAGGTCCCATGAAGCAAAGTTCGCCAACGATGACCAATCAGAACAAATCGTTTGAGACGTTTTTCCGCCCGAGCCGCCGCCAGATCATTTCCAGCATGGCCGCGCTCGGCACCGTTGCCGCCGCACCGCGCGGCGCATTTGCGCAGGCGCCGAAGCGCGTGCCGATTCCCGAGGGCGAATTCGCGCCATTGCCGATCGCGATCCCGAATTTCACGGCTGGTACCCCCGGGGATACCGAAGTCGGTGCCGGCGTCACCCAGGTCATCACCAACAATCTCAAGCGCTCGGGGCTGTTCGCACCGATCGACCAGGCTGCCTATCTCGAGAAGAACATCAATATCGACGCCGCGCCGAACTTCCAGAACTGGAAGTCGGTCAACGCCCAGGCGCTGGTCACCGGACGCATGACCCGGCAGAACAATGGGCGCGTGAAGGCGGAATTCCGCCTCTGGGACGTCAATACCGGCCAGCAACTCGCCGGCCAGCAATACGACACCTCGGCCGAATATTGGCGGCGCATCGCGCACATCATCTCCGACCAGATCTATGAACGGCTGACCGGCGAGAAGGGCTATTTCGACACCCGCATCGTCTTCGTCGACGAGACCGGACCGAAGGAGCGTCGCGTCAAGCGGCTCGCGCTGATGGACCAGGACGGCGCCAATGTGCGCTACCTGACCCGCGGCTCCGACCTGGTGCTGACTCCGCGCTTTTCGCCGTCGACCCAGGAAATCACCTATATGGAGTTCGGCCAGGGTGACCCGCGCGTCTATCTGCTCAACATCGAGACCGGCCAGCGCGAGATCGTCGGCAATTTCCCGGGCATGTCGTTCTCGCCGCGGTTCTCGCCGGATGGCCAGCGCATCATCATGAGCCTGCAGCAGGGCGGCAACTCCAACCTGTTCGTGATGGATCTGCGGTCGAAATCGATGACGCGGCTGACCGACACGCCGGCGATCGACACCTCGCCATCTTTTGCACCCGACGGAACGCGTATCTGCTTCGAGTCCGACCGTGGCGGCAAGCCGCAGATCTATGTGATGGCGGCAAACGGCGGGCAGGCGCAGCGCATCTCCTTTGGAGACGGCAGCTACTCGACGCCGGTGTGGTCGCCGCGCGGCGACTACATCGCCTTCACCAGGCAGGGCGGCGGCCAGTTCGCGATCGGTATCATGAAGCCCGATGGCTCGGGCGAGCGGATCCTGACCTCGGGCTATCACAATGAGGGCCCGACTTTTGCGCCGAACGGGCGCGTCGTGATGTTCTTCCGCGATCCCGGCCAGGGACCGTCACTCTTCACCGTCGACGTTTCCGGCCGCAACGAACTGCGCGTGCCGACGCCGGGCTTCGCGTCCGATCCGGCGTGGTCGCCGCTATTGTCGTAAATTGCCGGGCTTTGCGGGTAACCATTCTCGTTAACCGGCAAATTTTTCCTAGTTCATTGAAATAGAAAGAGAATTTCCGCTGCATAAAACTCGAAACAAGGTCTTGGTAACGATATTCCCTCAGAAAGACTTCATCAGCGCTGGGTAAAACTGCACGTTACAACAGGACGCGTGCCCAGCTCATGCAGTTTGCCAATCAGACGGGAGAGTCGGACCGGCAGATGTCGCCAACGATCGCGGCTGCGCTGGTCGATTCCCTGTTCATGAATCCCGCGCCGATGATCTTCGGCGCCTTTGGCCCGGCCATCGCCGGCTCGGTGATCGCCGCCGTCACCGGCGACATCCTGATGTGGCTGTGCGTGCCGCTGTTCATCGTGGTGGGGCTTGGGCGCGCTCATCAGATGTACCGTTACCAGCAGCGCAACTCGCGGCTCACCGTCGCGGAGTCCGTCGGCTGGGAGCAGCGCTACCGGTTCGGCGCCGTTGCCTATGGCGTCGCGCTCGGCATCTGGGGGATAACCGTTCTGCTGCGAACCAGCGATGCGGCCGCCCACATGCTCTGCGTGACGACGGTGGTGGCCTATACGTCGGCTGGGGTTGGGCGGACATTCGGCCGCCCGCGGATCTTCCACCTGCACCTGCTGTTGTCCATCGGACCCCTGATCTTCGCGTTGTTCTATGTGGGCGGTGCCTATTACATCGCGCTTGCCCTCCTGAGCTTTGTCTTCTTCGTTTCCATCCGGCACCTGACATCCAGCCTGCGGCGGATCTACGTCAACGCATGGATCGCGAAGGAGCGGGAGGCGGCGCTGGCCGGCCAGTTCGATACCGCGCTGAACAACATGCCGCACGGCCTGTGCATGTTCCGCGACGACGGCGGCCTTGCGGTGATGAACTACCGCTTCAGCGAGATGATGGGCCTGCCGGAAGACCTTGTGCAGCGCGGGCTGCGCGCATCCGACATCATCTCGGCATGCGTGAGCGCCGGCTCGATCTCAGAGGCGAGCGGCAGGACGATCCTCGCCGAGATCGAGCACACCCAGATGCGGGTCGTGATCACGAGCGCCCCCGACCTGACCAACAACCGCGCGCTGTCGTGGACGTTTCAGGCGATGGCCGATGGTGGCACGGTTGTGTTGCTTGAAGACGTTACCGAGCGGCGCAATGCGGAAGCCCGCATCACCCATCTGGCGCGGTATGACGAACTCACGCAATTGCCCAACCGCCTCAATTTCCGTGACGAGATCGGTCGTCTCCTGGCGCGGCCGAGAGGCGGGCAGTTGTCGGCACTTCTGTTCATCGACCTCGACCAGTTCAAGCAGGTCAACGATACGCTCGGCCATCCCTGCGGCGACCAACTCCTCTGCGCGGTAGCCGGCCGGCTCCGCGAAATGCTGCGGCCGGAAGATTTCGTGGCGCGCTTCGGCGGCGACGAGTTCGTGGTGTTCCAGCAGGACATCAAATCACATGAGGACGCGGCCAGCCTTGCACGTCGCATTGTCGATCGGCTGAGCGAGCGCTACAAGATTCACAATCACCTGGTCGAGATCGGGGCCAGCGTCGGTATCGCCATGACCTCGCCGGGCGTCAGCGCCGACACGCTTTTGAAGAACGCCGATATGGCGCTCTATCGTGCCAAGGCCGACGGGCGCGGCACGTTCTGCTTCTTCCGCGACGAGATGGCCCAGATCGTCGAAGCGCGCCGCATCCTCGAACTCGACCTGCGCAAGGCGCTGGCGAACGAGGAGTTCGAGCTCTATTACCAGCCGCTGGTCAATCTCAAGACCGGCAGGATCACGACTTGCGAGGCGCTATTGCGCTGGAACCACCCGGTGCGCGGCACGGTCTCTCCGATCGAGATCATTCCGGTGGCGGAGGACATGGGGTTGATCGTCGATCTCGGCCGCTGGATTCTCCGCAAGGCCTGCATGGAATGCATGACGTGGCCTGAATCCGTCAGCGTCGCGGTCAATTTGTCGCCGCAGCAGTTCCATCAGCGCGACGTGCTGAGCGAGGTCCGCTATGCGCTGGAGGTTTCGGGCCTGCCGGCGCGACGTCTTGAGATCGAGATCACCGAGTCCTCACTGCTGCGCAATACGCAAGTGACGCACGACGTGCTGTCGCAGCTACATGCGCTGGGTGTACGGATCTCGCTTGACGATTTCGGCACCGGCTATTCGAGCCTGAGCTATCTGCACAACTTCCCATTGCAGAAGGTCAAGATCGACCGCTCATTCCTCGAAGGCATCGACACCGACCGACCGCTGACGCTTTTGCGTGGTGTGGCGCGGCTTTCCGCCGATCTCGGCATGTCCGTCGTGGTGGAAGGCATCGAGACCAACGAGCAGCTCGATCTCGTCAGCGCCGACGGCGCGGTGACCGAGGCGCAAGGCTATCTGTTCAGCCGCCCGGTACCTGCGGTGCGTATACGGCAACTCCTCAGCGCCTCTCATGGCCGCCGTCCGGAAGACTTGCTGAAGTTGGCATCGTCGCGGTCGATTGCCTGAGACCGTCCCTCTACCGGTAGCTCCGCGGTGCCACCGACGCATGGCTCGCGCGCGAGCCCCGCGTCGATTAACCGTATTGCCGCGATCCCTTTGCAATAAATTAAGATGCTGTTAATCTTTTTGACACGCGCAGAAGTTGCTCGAAGGTGTAAGGATTGAACATAATGCCCGCGGTGGAGGCCACCAGGCCGGCAAGCGGACGGCTTTCGGACCCGCTGGATCAAGTCGATTATCGCCTAGCGCAAACCCCAGCCGAAAAGGAAGATATCTACCGGCTCCGCTATCGCGCTTATCTGCGTGAACGCGCGATCGAACCGTCGGCGGACGAGCGCGTCGTGGATCAGTATGATGATGCCGCCAACGTTTGGACGTTCGGCGTGTACTTTAACGGCGAACTCTACAGCTCAATTCGCATCAACGTCGTCACGCCGGAGTGCCGGATCTCGCCCTCCGTCGACGTGTTTGGTGACGTGCTTCATCCCAAGCTTGATCAAGGGCTGGTCTTCATCGACTCGACGCGCTTTGTCGCCGATCCGGAAAAGGCGCGGACTGTTCCGGAACTGCCCTACGTGACGGTTCGGCTCGGATCGACGGCTGGCGTTCACTTCAACGCCGACTATGGATTGGCCATGGTGCGTCCCGAGCATATGGCGTTTTACCGTCGGGTGTTCCTGCATGAGGCTTGGTCCGAGCCGCGCATCCATCCGGGCCTCTTGAAGCCCGTCGGACTGATGGCCGCGCACTTGCCTGCGGTGCGTGAGCGGGTGCTCGCCCGCTACCCCTTCCTGCGTTCAAGTGCGTTCGAGCGGCGGATGCTGTTCGAGCGGGGGCGGGGTCAATCTGGTACCACTGATGTCCGGCCCTCCTTCGCGCAAGCGTCGATCGTTCCAAGTTCCTGAATAGTCCGGCTTCGCCCGAACTGTCGCAGAAGTCCCGCACTTTGCGCTGATTCTTCCCGGTAAAGCCGGGAAATCGGCGATTCCGGCTGCCTCCGCGCTTGTCTTCACCCTCGCGCCACATTTACAACCCATTAACCATCGGGGGCGCTTTTCGCCGTTTGTCCGCATTTGATCGGGTCTGGCAAGGTCCCATCAAGGTTGACGGAACGTTCGCTTAACCATCGCCCTGTAGATCGGATGAGAATTCGAAAACGTGAGCGTGGAGGCTCCGGAATGAAATACCAGATGCGAATCCTCCAGGGATTGAAGCTCGCCGCGGTGCTCGCGGTGGCGCTCTCGATGGGTGCTTGCGCCAAGAATAATCTCGGCGCCGAGGGCGCGATGGCGAACGCGGCGACCCCGGGCAGCCAGCAGGATTTCGTCGTGAACGTCGGCGACCGCGTTTTCTTCGAGAGCGACCAGACCGACCTGACCCCGCAGGCGATCGCGACCCTGGACAAGCAGGCGCAGTGGCTGCAGAGCTACAACCGTTACAGCTTTACCATCGAAGGCCATGCCGACGAGCGCGGCACCCGCGAATACAATATCGCGCTCGGTGCGCGTCGCGCCCAGGCGGTTCGCTCCTATCTCGCCTCGCGCGGCATCGATCCGAGCCGGATGCGCACCATCTCTTACGGCAAGGAACGTCCGGTGGCGGTCTGCAACGACATCTCCTGCTGGTCGCAGAACCGCCGTGCCGTCACGGTGCTGAACGCGAGTTCGTGAGCTTCCGAAGATTTCCGCGATTTGCCGCCGGCGCCGAGAGGCGCCGGTTTTGTTTGAACGTTGATTTGCTTCAGTCACAATTCCGGCGTACTCCCTGCATCAGTGTGGTTCCGCGTCGATTTTCATCGTCAGGGCAAGATGTCATCCAGATTTCTTAGAGTTACGCGCGCCGCGGCGATTGCCGCGGGACTGGCTGTTTCCGCACCGGCCTTCGCACAATCCGACGATGCCGACCTCGAAATGCGGGTCCAGCATCTAGAGAACCAACTTCGACAGTTGACCGGCCAGAACGAGGAACTGCAGTATCGTAACCGCCAGTTGGAGGAGCGCCTGCGGCAGCTCGGCGCCGCGCCGTCCGGCCCGGGCGGTGCGCCTGCGGCCACCCAGCCCGGCGTCGCCGCCATGCCGCCGGCCAACCCGTCTGCGCCGTCCTATCCGCCGCAAGGTGGCCAGCCGGCCTATGGACAGCCGCAGCAGGGATACGGCCAACCGCAGCCGGGTTATCGGCAATCGCAGGGCGGCTACGACCAGACCCAGATCGCGGCTCCCGCACCGATCGTGCAGGAGCCGGCCGCGCCAGCGGCAGGAGGGCGCCGCGGCCGCGGCGATGCCTTCGATCCCAACCAGAACCCGAACGCCCCGGGGGCGCCGCGCGCACTCGGTGGTGGCCAGATGCCGGTCTCGCCCGATGCCACGGTCGGTGCGCCCGGCGGACGCGGCGCGGGCGAACCGCTCGACCTCGGCAACACCAGCCCACGCAGTGCCGGCGCACCGGCAGGGGGCGGCGCCACCGCCGCGCTGACCACCTTGCCGCCATCGGCGACATCGAAGGACGAGTTCGACCTCGGCATCGGCTACATGCAGCGCAGGGACTATGCGCTCGCCGAGGAAACCATGCGGAATTTCTCCCAGAAATATCCGAGCGACCCCTTGATCCCGGATGCGCAATATTGGCTCGGCGAGAGCTATTTTCAGCGTCAGCAGTATCGTGACGCCGCCGAGTCCTTCCTCGGCGTGACCACGAAATTCGACAAGTCGGCCAAGGCGCCGGACGCACTGCTGCGGCTTGGCCAGTCACTGGCGGCGCTGAAGGAGAAGGAAGCCGCCTGCGCCGCGCTCGGCGAAGTGACGCGGAAATATCCGCGGGCTTCCACGGGCGTCAGAGCCGCCGTCGACCGTGAGCAGAAGCGGATCAAGTGCTAAACCGGTGCCGCTGGGGCCTTTCGGCTCCGCGATCGATGGCACCGCCATGTCTGATGACAATAGCGCGATTTCCGCAACCGAAGCCAAACGTCTGTTAGACGAGTGGAAGCGCGCGCCAGCGATCGTTCTGGCCGTGTCCGGCGGTCCGGACTCGGTGGCGTTGATGTGGCTCGCGGTGCGCTGGCGCCGGACACTCAAGCAGGGGCCGCGGCTGATCGCAGTTACCGTCGACCACGGCCTGCGCCCGGAGGCCGCGCGCGAAGCGCGTGAGGTCAAGCGCCTTGCCGGCACGCTCGATCTGCCCCATCGGACGCTGCGCTGGACCGGCACCAAGCCGAACAGCGGCCTGCCGGAGGCGGCACGCGAGGCGCGCTATCGCCTGCTGGCCGAAGCGGCCCGTGCGAGCGGGGCGACGCATATCCTCACGGCGCACACCCGCGACGACCAGGCCGAAACGCTTCTAATGCGGCTGTTGCGCGGCAGTGGCATCGCCGGCCTCGCCGCGATGGCGCGCGAGACCGAGCGCGAAGGGGTGAGGTTGGCGCGGCCGCTGCTCGCTGTTCCCAAGGCGCGGCTGATCGCTACCCTGGAGAAAGCCAGGATCGGTTATGCGGTCGATCCGACCAATCGCGACACTGCGTTCATGCGTCCGCGGCTGCGCGTGCTGATGCCGGCGCTGGCTGCCGAGGGCGGCGATGCCCGGAACCTGGCGCGGCTCGCAGCGCGGCTCGCCCGGGCCAATGCCGCAGTGGAAGTGCTGGCTGATGGCGCCGAGCGCTACCTCGCACTGCGCGATGGCAGCGCGGCGCGCTCCGGATTCGATGCCGAGGCCTTTGCAGCCCTTCCCGAGGAGGTCCGGCTGCGCCTGCTCAAGCGCGCGATCGACCGCGTGGGCCATGAGGGATCGGCCGAACTGGGCAAGGTCGAGGCCCTGCTCACCGCACTCGATCAGGCGGTGATGCAGGGGACGGGCAAGCTGAAGCAGACGCTCGCCGGCGCGGTCATTGGGCTCGCCAATGGGCGGATCCGGGTCGAGCCGGCACCACCGCGCCGGAGCCGGGCCCGCTGATATTCAGGCGAATAGGAAAATTCCCGTCATATCCGCTTAACTACCCCCCTAAAACCCGGACGTTTGCGCCATTATTTGACCGGGAATCGGGCTAGGATGCAATAAATAGTCCTGTGCAGTTCCCTTGGCATATACTCCCACGGCACCTAAATTGTATGCAGTCGCTGAAGGGGGGATTCCCAGGGATTTCCTGAAGTGCCTGCCCCAGGCCGCCCGAGGATAGTTTTGAGGCCGCGATCCGCGCGACCACGAAGGAAGATCAATGAACGCCAATCTGCGGAATTTCGCCCTCTGGGTCATTATCGTCTTGCTGCTGTTGGCGTTGTTTACGCTCTTCCAGAACCCGGGTCAGCGCGCGTCCTCGCAGGATATCTCGTTCTCGCAGCTCTTGAGCGAAGTCGACCAGGGCCATGTCCGCGACGTCGTGATCCAGGGGCCGGAAATCCATGGCACCTTCACCAACGGCTCGAGCTTCCAGACCTACGCGCCGAACGACCCGACGCTGGTGAAGCGCCTCTATGACGGCAAGGTGCAGATCACTGCGAAGCCGCCGGGCGACAACGTGCCGTGGTTTGTTTCGCTCCTGGTCTCCTGGCTGCCCTTCATCGCGCTGATCGGCGTGTGGATCTTCCTGTCGCGACAGATGCAGGGCGGCGCTGGCAAGGCGATGGGCTTCGGCAAGTCGCGCGCCAAGATGCTGACCGAGGCGCATGGCCGGGTGACGTTCGAGGACGTCGCCGGCGTCGACGAAGCCAAGCAGGACCTGCAGGAGATCGTCGAATTCCTGCGCGACCCCGGTAAATTCCAGCGCCTGGGCGGACGCATTCCGCGCGGCGTGTTGCTGGTCGGCCCTCCCGGCACCGGCAAGACGCTGATCGCGCGCGCGGTCGCGGGCGAAGCCAACGTGCCGTTCTTCACCATTTCCGGCTCTGACTTCGTCGAGATGTTCGTCGGCGTCGGTGCGTCGCGCGTGCGTGACATGTTCGAGCAGGCGAAGAAGAATGCGCCCTGCATCATCTTCATCGACGAAATCGACGCGGTCGGCCGTCACCGTGGTGCCGGCCTTGGCGGTGGCAATGACGAGCGCGAGCAGACGCTGAACCAGTTGCTGGTCGAGATGGACGGCTTCGAGGCCAATGAGGGCGTGATCCTGATCGCCGCCACCAACCGGCCCGACGTGCTCGATCCGGCGCTGCTGCGGCCCGGCCGCTTCGACCGTCAGGTCGTGGTGCCGAATCCTGACGTCGTCGGCCGCGAGCAGATCCTCAAGGTTCACGTCCGCAAGGTGCCGCTGGCTCCCGATATCAACCTGAAGACCATCGCGCGGGGCACCCCGGGCTTTTCGGGCGCCGACTTGATGAACCTCGTCAACGAGGCCGCGCTGACCGCCGCCCGCCGCAACAAGCGGATGGTGACGCAGGCCGAGTTCGAAGAGGCCAAGGACAAGGTGATGATGGGTGCCGAGCGCAAGTCGCTCGTCATGACCGAGGAAGAGAAGCTCCTGACCGCCTATCACGAAGGCGGCCACGCGATCGTCGGCCTCAACGTCGTCGCTACCGACCCGATCCACAAGGCGACCATCATTCCGCGCGGCCGTGCACTCGGCATGGTCATGCAATTGCCGGAGCGCGACAAGCTGTCGATGTCGCTGGAGCAGATGACCTCGCGGCTCGCCATCATGATGGGCGGCCGCGTCGCGGAAGAACTGGTGTTCGGCCGCGAGAAGGTCACCTCGGGCGCGGCCTCCGACATCGAGCAGGCGACACGTCTGGCGCGCATGATGGTCACGCGCTGGGGCCTGTCGGAAGAGCTTGGCACCGTCTCCTATGGCGAGAACCAGGACGAGGTCTTCCTGGGCATGTCGGTGTCGCGCACCCAGAACGCCTCGGAGGCGACGGTCCAGAAGATCGACTCCGAGATCAAGCGCCTGGTCGAGGAAGGTTACAACGAGGCGACGCGAATCCTCACCGAGAAGCGCGCCGATCTCGAAGCACTGGCCAAGGGCCTGCTCGAGTTCGAGACGCTGACCGGCGACGAGATCGTCGATCTCTTGAAGGGTAAGAAGCCGAACCGCGAGTCCGTGCTCGAGCCGACCACGCCGCGCGCCTCCGCCGTGCCGCCCGCCGGCAAGTCGCGCCCGCGCCCAGATCCGGACCCCGGCCTGGAGCCGCAGCCTCAGGCGTAAACGCGATCAGAGAGCAACACACATGAAAGCCCGGCCTCGCGCCGGGCTTTTGCTTTTTGATTGCTCCCGACCACGTTCCGTCGTCGTCCCGGGCTTGACCCGGGACCCATATGTGGACGGCCCCCGTGGCACAAGAGCTTTTGAGGTGATCGGATCGC